>JABMOK010000029.1 GCA_013204155.1 Pseudohongiella sp.
GATGAGGTTGATGCACCTCTGGACGATGCGAATGTAGGGCGCTATGCCGAACTGGTGAAAGAAATGTCAAAGTCAATCCAGTTTATTTTTATTACCCATAATAAGATCACTATGGAGATGGCCAATCAGTTATTGGGTGTCACCATGCATGAACCTGGCGTGTCGCGAATCGTGGCGGTCGATATCGAAGAGGCCGCTGAATTAGCCGCGATGTAAACCCGGCCAGAAGCAGGATGGAAAGTCTCTCGCAGCAGTTGTTCCCGTACTAAAGAAAATGCGGTAACTGTCAGATAACAATAAAAATTTTCAAGTATTTGTAATACTCAATGTGGCGTTATAGGTTTTTATGGGCGTACGCGAACTGGTTATTTTATTATTAGGTCTGGCTATCGTCGCGGTAGTGTTAAAAGGGCTCTATGTGGCACTGCAAGGACGTCGTGGTCAGATCCGTCTGGCCATCGATAAGAATATTCCCCGCGATGTTGATCTTGATTCCCTGGAGTTGGCAGAGTTGCCGGGTGGTGGGGCGCGTACGGTTGATCGTTCTCTGGAGGAGGTGAACCGGCAGAACAGTGCGCTCAATTCAGCGCAAGCCAGAGCGGAAGCGCTGGATCTTGGTGAGGGTTCGGACAGCGATAAGCATATACCCGTGCTGATGGATGCGGTTGAGTTGGGGGAGATGAAGCAAAAAAGTCGTGACGAAGCGGGTTCCCCGGATGGATTCGGCGAGCAAACTGACGACGATGATCCAGACTCGGTGTTATTTGACTATGACGATGAGGACGATGAGGACGATGAGGAAGAAACAAAGGCTCCTGTCGCTGGAAATAGCTTCTCTGATGCTGACCCGCTCGAGGCAGTGGCACCTGATTACCTGCAGGAAACGGTAGAGAGCGGCGAGCATTATCCAGACGATGAGGATGAGTCGACATCAGAGGAAGAGGAATATGGACCTGCTGTCGATGAGTTTGCTGAAGAGAACTACGATGAAGATGAGCAATACCAGGGCTCAGATGACGACGAACTCGAGCAAGACGAACTCGAGCAAAGAGAAGAGCCAATTTTCGATCCATTGAATACTCTGGATGATTTTTCCATGACCGCCGGCGAGCGGATCGGATTTGGCGGGTCTGCGGCAAAAGAAGTGGGGCAGAGCAGTTTGTTTGATGAAATGGACGAACCGGCAGAGCACGCGATGCCAAAACGCCGATCACTATTTTCCTTGTTTGCGCGTAAACCCAAGCCACAACAGGAGCCGGAACAGGAACAGGAAGCGGAACTGGAACTGGAACTGGAACTGGAACTGGAACTGGAAGCAGAACTGGAACGGGAACAGATTCAGGAAATCATCAGCAATGATACCGTGCCTTCTGCCGGCGCAGAGCCTGACGAGCCGATCGATGAGTTCGAAGCGGTGAGAGCTACAGCAACGCCGGAAGCAAAACATCAATCGGCGGAACTCTCTGAGGTGATTGTGATTAATGTTATGGCAAAAAAAGGCAGGGTATTTGCCGGTAACGATCTATTACATCTATTGATTACCACAGGCCTTAAATTTGGCGATATGAGCATCTTCCATAAGCGATTGAGTAATGCTGCCCAAGGGCCAATTATCTTTAGTATCGCCAATATACTCAACCCAGGCACTTTCGATCTTAATAATATGGAAGCATTTACCACCCTGGGAGTCAGCTTATTTCTGCCTCTGCCCTCGCCGATAAACAATATAGATGCATTTGAGCAAATGTTAGAGGTCGCTCAGCAAATTCGTGACGCACTTGGCGGTGAGCTTAAAGACGATCATCGTAACGGTATGACCGCGCAAACCATCGAACATTATCGACAAAGAATCCTGGATTTTGAATTGCTTCGGCTGAAAACAGCCGGGGCTCGTGCTTGATATTACAGATATTGGAAACTGATGGTAGTTCCTGAAAAAATTAAGCAGGAAGTAGACAGTCTTCGAGCGCAGATCGAACATCATAACCGCCTGTATCATTCGCTCGATTCCCCAGAAATCCCCGACGCAGATTTTGATGCCTTGCTAGCCAGGCTGCAATTCCTTGAGGATGAGTACAATCTCGCCACCCAGGATTCTCCGACACAAAGAGTGGGTAGTCCGGCTGTTTCCCATTTCAAGCAGGTCGCGCATGAATTAGCCATGCTTTCACTGGATAAAGTATTCGGTGAAGAAGACATGCTTGCGTTCGAGACTCGAATTGCTAAACGTCTCGCTTCAGAAACGGAAATTGAGTACAGCTGCGAGCCCAAGATGGACGGTATTGCGGTCAGCCTGCTCTATCGAAATGGGCTATTGGAGAGAGCTGCCACGCGAGGGGATGGTACTACCGGCGAGGATATAACCCACAACGTAAAAACAATTCAGAGTGTTCCTCTGCGTCTGAATACGCCAAATACAGAATCTCTGATTGAAGTGAGAGGCGAAATTTTTTTGGGCAAGCAGGGTTTTCTGCGGCTGAACCAGAAAGCTGAATTGGAAGGTAGCAAGATATTTGTAAATCCCAGAAATACCGCCGCCGGCGCCATCCGCCAATTGGATTCCAGAAAGTCTGCAAAAATCCCTCTGCAAATGTACTGCTACGGCGTTGGCATAGTTGAGGGCGTTGATTTTCCGCCGAAGCTGAGTGCTATATTTGATACGCTGGAGCAGTGGGGTTTGCCAGTAAACCCGGAGCGCGCCGTGGTGCATGGAATAAAAAATTGTCTGCAATATTGTCTGCAGTTGCTAAACAAACGTGATTCGCTCGCCTACGAAATTGATGGCGCTGTAATCAAGGTTAATGATCTTGCTATACAACGAGCATTAGGCAAGAACGCGCGAAGTCCGCGTTGGGCCATAGCGTATAAGTTTCCGGC
>JABMOK010000003.1 GCA_013204155.1 Pseudohongiella sp.
AGCTAAGTTAAATACTATTGCGAGAAACCTTAACGAGCGGCCGAGAAAAACGTTAGACTTCGATACGCCGGCGAACCGATTTAATCAATGTGTTGCGTCCACCGGTTGAATCCGCAGTCAAGAGCGGACATTTCCAGTATTAGGTATTACTGGAATAATCAAAGCTAAGAATCAGCGACGTGGTTCTACTAGTTGCGCCAGTAATTTGCAACGAGCGCAACGCGCGAAGCCCGCAGGGGACAAACAGGCCTAAGCCTGTTTGAATTCTTCCGCCCCGACCAGCCATCTCTACCCTACTTTAAGATCAAAGTACTCTGACCCCTTTGATTGTTAAGAGTGGACGACGCAGTGAGTGGAAGAAAACTGGCCGTTTGCAGAGGTAGCCTACCCAGGTCGATCCATTGAATGAACCGCCTGGAATCAACTCTAATCGATTAGCTACAAACTCTTGAGGCGTTTGTCAGAATAGAAGGCCAGCATGAGCTGGTCTTTGATGGAAAGACGAACGCCTTTGCCTGCGCCCAAACTACCCACTTCAGCATCGCCGCAGTAAGTTCCGAAGACGCGGTCCCAGAAAATGATATTGCAGCCGTAGTTGGAGTCAGCCTGACGGCGCTCTATCGCATGGTGGCAATGGTGTTGCTGCGCGGTAGCAAAGAACCAGTCCCACACAGGCATTGAAACCATGGGCAGGTTGGCATGGTTAAATTTTCCGTTCCACATGCCGAAGGCTGCTGAAACGATGAACACTTCATCGCTGGCACCCAACAGGGCCAGAGCCATTGGAGTGCCGAAGCCAAGCGCAAGATATTCGAAGGGATGAGTACGGTTGCCGCGCATGGCGCTCATCTTGGTGATGTGATGATGGGTCGCGTGCATACGCCACCAGAACAGTGACTCATGCTGGATGCGATGCAGCCAGTAATAGGGGAAGCTGGTAATCAATCGGATACACAGCGCGGCGGCAATCAGCCCGAGCACTGTAGTAGGTTGAAATTCGATCTGCAGCGGAGAAATATCACGCAGAGCCCGGAAGCCTTCAGATACCGGCGTCCGATACAAATTGGTAATGATCGGCCCCCAAAGCAGACCGCCTGAGGCCATCCAGAACACGTCTTCTGCGAGCTCGTCGGGCTTGAGCAACCAGGACTTTTTCTTGGCCCAGAACCGTTCGGCGATCAGCATCAAAGGCGTAGAAGAGACTGCAACAACCAGTGTCCACACGCGGTAGTACTCCCCACCCCATTCGTTTACCAGAATGGCGGCGGCCAGAAGCATTGAGCCTATCACCAGAAGCGGCTGGGGCAGAGCCCAGAGGATGGCTTTCCTGTCCCATTTGACTTTGCTGCCTTCGGTGATAATCCCTTCTTCGGTGCGCACTATTGGCTTGCCGGAGGGGCCCAACTCGGGTGATGAGCGGTCCGCCGAGTCAAGCGGGTTAAACATATCGTTAGGGTTTATGGTTTGATCAGTCATTACTGCAGCTCCTGAGCTTTTTGGCTGATGGTTAGGGTGAATTGATTAGTCGTGAATTGCATTGCTGGTAATCTAACAGGCGTTTTTACTGCCACAAGTCCCGGTGGTTGCCCACTCAACTTCTCCGTCCTCGATCTTTGGGGTAAGAACATAGGTCACCCCGTCCAGGTCGGACTCATCCTTCATCCACGTCGCAATGATCTGGCCGTCGATGACGGAAATGCCGTGGACCTCTTCAGAAACAAGCACCTCATCGGGCAACCCTGCCTCTCCGCTATAGAGAAAATTCATGTCGACGGCGCTCCCGGATAGCAGAGCAGCCTCTACCGTGTCTTGGATAGGCTCCACCATATCGACCAGTTCGCTATAGCGAAACTCAATGTTCAGATCTTCGGAACTCTCGCCATTTCTCACCAGATAGAAGACAACTAATGCAACCATAACTCCTACGAATGCGAGTCGGGCCAGTCGCTGCTGCTGATCGGGCTGAATTTCATTTGCGTCCACTGGATGCTCGATTGCCTTGGACTTATCGGCAGAGGAACTGCCCGGTTTCTCGCCGACACCGTCACCCAGACCCAGAGCGCCCAACTGGGTAACGCCCCAGGCCATCAGGATAGAGACCAGCGCACCGACGAGTATGTTATCGCCTTCGAATTCCAGGTAGCCCCAGATGGGAATGCAGATAACGATCAATGCAAAGCCCATAACCACCGGAGAAATTTCTCTCCCGGCGATTTGCACAGTATTTTCCAGTTTGATCTTCTGTAACAGGAGATCAAACTTGTCGACCAGATTGTTCCAAGTTTCCATGCTAGCCCTCGCCCCTTTTTGAGACAAAAAACAGAATAATGCACTGGGTCTGCGCGCTTTAGCGCGATACGCTGCCAAAAACATCCAGAAACAGACAGATGTAGATTTATAGTGCAATTACTGTGCCTAGTTCAGCTAGTGGCGCTTGGTGCCAGCCCCGCCAGTGTTCCTGCAGGAACTGCTCATAGGCAGCAATGAAGTCTGAAGTCATTTCGAAGAAAGGCAGCGCGCACGCCGTGTGCAATCCAGACCCGCTGGGGAAGGCCCTCATAGAACTCGAAGACATCGGCACTGAACAGGAAGTCCGACAGAAAATAAAACGGCGCTTGGGCGCGAAATTTGCATAGTGATATGTGCCCGCAATAGTGCGGGACATCACTAACTGCAAAATAGGAATTCAGCTCGATGACAAAACCGCAAACAGGGAACCGGCAGAGTGGGCTCACAACCGCCGAGATGGTTGTCTATCCCATGGTAGTAATAGCGCTTATAGGAACTGCCTTTGGTTTTTACCACAACTCCAGAATCGACGACGCAGTGTCCGCTGCCGTTGATCTGGGGCTGGAGCAGCAGGCAATTATTGAAGAGTACTTCGATGCCTACGGCGAGATGCCGCAGTCAGAAGCGGACATCAACTTGCGCTCTCTCCGTCCGGAAGGCATTCTCACCGGTATGGACTACCGGGCAGGCGAATTGGGAGTACCTGCTGCCGACAAATTACGCACCGGAACGCTCAAGGCCCGGGTAGATATGACAGAATTTGGTACACGATTTAAAGACATTGAATCAGGCTTCCTGCGCATTGCGCGAGCCCAGGACGACGACACCATCAAATGGGACTGCGTGGCGGACGCGGTCACAGTAGACGCCTTAGGCGGGCGCTACTTGCCAGAGACCTGTAGCAGCGCGGAAGACGACGAAGATGGCGAAGAACTGGAAGAAGAGTAAAGGTGATGGCCGCCTTACAACCATCTCAGGAATTTACCCAGCCACCCTAGCTAGCAGCACGCCAATCAGGAACACGCCCAGGTAGATGATCACTCTGGATGCACGCACGCACCAGATCGAGTATGGGAAATATAAACGCTATCTCCCATCCTGAATTGATAAATGGGGTCAGAGTAAAAATACAGTAGTTTGGCCCGCTCAATCGTCTTATTTTTAGCGCACTTCTTAGCACACTCTGATTTCGAGTTTGTAACGCATTGTTTTTAAATTGGAATCGGTCAAACTGTCTACTGAAAATCCTCGTGTCGGCGGTTCGAAAGGAGCGAAGCTCCGCAGAACGCGCGAAGCGCGAGTCCGAAGGACCGAGGAATTCGGCTTAGCCGAATTTAGAGCCAAAGCTGCGCTAGCAGCGCAGACGGCGGAACGCCGCCCGAAGGGTGAGAATTTTGATTTAATCAAAATTCGAATCACTAATTGCGCCAGTAATTTGCAACGAGCGCAACGCGCGAAGCCCGCAGGGGACAAACAGGCCTAAGCCTGTTTGAATTCTTCCTCTCCCGAGCCACAGGCACTTATCTGCCCATATCACGTCTATACTTTTCACAATATTAGGTTGTTAAGTCGTGAGCGTCCCCTGTAGTTCTCCATCATTATCCAGCGTTCTCTGCTGCGTGTATGGCTCACAGTTCGGATAGCTCTCTGCTTAACTACAAGTCTTGGGTCCCATGCAAATCCGAGTCACCAACTTGGTGCGGCAGCGCATGCTCCGCCCCAATACTGGGCTGTAACAGCTGTAAGATACTCCTCAATATCTCCAGAATACTCTATTGCTGGGCAGTTTCTATGTCAGCCCTACATGGCATGGTATGTGCAATTAGCATGAGGATCTTGTATGTATAAACAGACAAGTGACTGGCCGCCTTTTTGAAAGCTGGCAATGACTTCAACCTAAACATCGACGGGGTAATACACCTCAATATAAGAGTTATGAAAAATATTCACAACGAAAGAATTGAGATGGTCCAATAGATCTGTACAACCCAGTTAAGAGATAATACTCATAACTGGAGGTAGAAGAAATGGCAGCAAGAAAGAAATACTCGAAGGAGTTTAAACTGGATGCGGTTAGCC
>JABMOK010000030.1 GCA_013204155.1 Pseudohongiella sp.
CAAAGTTGCGGAGGTCAAAGTTGCGGAGGTCAAAGTTGCAGAGGCTAAAGCTGAAGAAACGGATGATGCTGCAAAAGAAGTAGCCGCTAAAAAGAAAGCGCCAGCCAAGAAGAAGGTTGCGGCGAAGAAGAAAGCTCCAGCCAAGAAAGAGGCTGATGAGGCGGATTCGTAGCAGGGCGGTACTCACCCTGCTAACAGAATTCCCTAGCAGCGGCAGCAATTCTAGATAAGGCGAAAGGGGGCTATTAGCCCCTTTTTTATAGGCATTTTATTCGGGGAATAGACTTTCTCGAGAAGATTAGGAACGAGGCAATAACGATGGCAGATATAACAGCGAGCATGGTTAAGGAACTACGCGAAAGAACTGGCTTGGGCATGATGGATTGTAAAAAGGCATTGTCCGAAGCAGAGGGTGATATGGACAAAGCGATTGAAGATTTACGCAAAGCCAGTGGGATAAAAGCAGCGAAGAAAGCGAGTCGCGTAGCCGCTGAAGGCATTGTGTTAGCTAAAATCGCTCAGGACGGAAACTACGGTGTCGTGCTGGAAGTCAACAGCGAAACCGATTTTGCGGCACGGGATGAGAATTTCCTAAGTTTTGCTCAAGAAGCTCTGGAGCTTGCATTTTCTAACAGCGACGCTGACGTGGAAACATTGCTTGCGGGGGGCCTTGAGGATTCTCGTGAAAAGCTTGTGCAGAAGATTGGTGAAAATATCAATGTTCGTCGAGTCTCACGCTTAAAGTTTGAAGACGCCAATCAGGGTATAGTTGAGAGCTATGTCCACAGCAATAATCGTATAGCGGTATTGATTTCCCTCAGGGGGGGTGATGAGTCTCTGGCGCGCGATATTGCGATGCATGTGGCCGCAGTAAATCCGATGGTAGTACGCGCGGAAGATGTGCCGGAAGAGGAGTTGGCGAAAGAGTCCGAAATTTATGCCGCACAGGCACGTGAAAGTGGTAAGCCTGAAGAAATAGTCGAGAAAATGATTGAAGGAAGATTGCGAAAATTTATAGCGGAAGTAAGCTTGCTGGAACAGCAGTTCGTAAAAGACCCGGATATCACAATCGCAAAACTGCTTAAAGACGCTGGAGCCGATATTGTGCAATTCGTGCGCTATGAAGTAGGCGAAGGTATCGAAAAGGAAGAAATCGATTTTGCCGAAGAGGTGGCAGCCCAGGTAAAAGCCTCTAATTAAACCAATAGATCGTAGAAGTAGCTGACCATGCCGAAACAGGAACGCAAATACAACCGCATATTGCTGAAATTAAGCGGTGAGGCACTGACGGGGGATGCCGAATTTGGTATCGATCCCAAGGTGTTGGATCGGATGGCTGTAGAAATAGGCCAATTAGTTGGTCTCGGCGTGCAAATCGGTCTGGTAATAGGCGGCGGCAATCTGTTTCGTGGGGCCGCCTTGCACGCGGCTGGAATGGAGCGGGTTACCGGCGATCACATGGGTATGCTGGCTACCGTAATGAATGCACTTGCTATGCGAGATGCGCTGGAGCGGGCAGGCATACTTACTCGCGTGATGTCGGCGATTCCTATGAGTGGAGTCGTCGAGCATTACGACAGACGCACCGCTCTTCGTCATCTGCAGGCTGGCGATGTGGTGATTTTTTCAGCAGGAACCGGCAATCCATTTTGTACTACAGATACGGCCGCGTGCCTGAGAGGTATCGAAATCGATGCCGATTTAATTCTCAAAGCGACGAAGGTGGACGGTGTATATTCAGCCGATCCGGAGAAATACCCTGACGCTGTAAAATTCGACACGCTTAGTTATGATGAAGTGATTGAAAAGAAACTCGGGGTAATGGACTTAACAGCAATCTGCCTAAGTCGAGATCATCAGGTTCCGATCAAGGTTTTTAATATGAACAAGCCCGGGGCCTTGCTTAATAATGTAATTGGCCAGCCAGATGGCACCCTTATTGAGTAAGGGTTGAGTAAGTCTTGAGTAAGCAAATTAATAGCATACTGGCATTCATCAGTTCCGGAGCAGGAGTAAATTATGATCAATGAAATTGTTGCCGATGCCGAAGAAAGAATGCAGAAAAGCGTACTTTCGCTTGAAGACGCGTTTAAGAGAATCAGAACAGGCAGGGCGCATCCGAGTATTCTTGATAGTGTAATGGTGCCTTACTACGGCACCGACACCCCGTTAAATCAATTGGCAAATGTAAATGTAGAAGATGGACGTTCCCTGATAGTTTCTCCGTGGGAAAAATCCCTTATCGGCGAAATTGAAAAGGCGATCCTGAAGTCGGATCTCGGTCTTAATCCCTCCAATAACGGCGATATTCTTCGGCTGCCAATGCCCGCTCTGACTGAAGAAACTCGCAAAGAGTTTACCAAGCATGCAAAGAAGGAAGCCGAACACGCGCGAATTGCTATTAGAAATATTAGAAGAGATGCAAATTCTGATATTAAGGGCCTTGAAAAAGAAAAAGAAATTGGTGAAGACGAGCAGCATCTGGCAGAAGATAGCGTTCAGAAATTGACAGATAAATACATAGCCTTAGTTGAAACGAGCTATCTGGCCAAGGAAGCAGATCTACTTTCGTTTTAGTGGCCAGCCCATTGCGCTGATGTAAATACGTTGTGTGACATCAAGGGTCTGATGGAGAGACGGTAATAATCAAATAATGAGACCCGCTACGAAATTAGAAATTCCTCAACATATCGCCATTGTCATGGATGGCAATAATCGATGGGCAAAAGCCCGGGGTATGCCCGCCAGGGAGGGGCATCGCCACGGCGCTGAGGCGGCGCGTGATATGGTAAATTCCTGTATATCTCGCAACATTAAATACCTGACGCTGTTTGCATTCAGTAGTGAAAATTGGTTGCGTCCGAAAAAGGAAGTACGGGGCTTGATGGCCTTGTTTCTCTCAGTATTAAAACGGAAGGAAATTAATCAGTTTCATAAGCTCAATGTGCGCCTCCAATTTATTGGTAACCGCGCTGGTTTCTCGAAAAAATTGCAAGCCAGCATGCAAGATGTGGAGGAGCTGACCAAGGACAATACAGGAACAACTGTTATTGTCGCGGCCGACTATGGCGGACGTTGGGATATCTCAAATTCACTAAGAGCCATAGTCGGTAGAATCGAGAGCGGTGAATTAACAAGCGATTCAATAGACTCTGAATTAGTGCAGCAAACTATCAGTACTAGCCAATATCCTGATCCAGACTTATGTATCCGCACAGGTGGAGAGCATCGAATAAGTAACTTTCTATTATGGCAGTTTGCCTATACCGAGCTGTATTTTACTGATTGCTTTTGGCCGGATTTCGATGACCAGCAGTTTCAATTGGCACTAGATGACTTCGCCAGCCGGCAGCGCCGATACGCTGGTCACGAAGAACAACAGGGGCTAGACAAGTAAAGTGCTTAAGCAACGAATAATCACCGCCATTTTTTTGTTGCTTGCCTTAATCGTGGCCACCACGCAGTTGTCTTCATTTTACTTCGCTATCTTGGCCGCGTTATTGGTGCTGGTCGCAAGTTGGGAGTGGGCAGGCTTTATAGGTTTGTCTCAACGAATCTCGAAAATACCGTATTTGCTCACGCTTACGGCGATGATCTTCGGTCTGTTCTTGTTGCTGGGGTTATCCCCAGGCGCAGAAGAAATCGATTATTTGAGAGTCGCGGTCATTCTGGGGCTTGGTTTGCTATTCTGGCTGCTTTCGCTAGTTATGCTAATCGGTTATCCGCAAAATCGTCAGCAATGGAACGACGAGTCGAAAATTGCTTGTATGGGTATGTTTTCCCTCATTCCTACCTGGGCTGGCTTGGTAAGTCTGAAATATTTACTTCCCTCAGGCTACCTGGTTTTAGCCTTGGTTGTATTGGTTGCCGCAGTGGATATAGGGGCCTATTTTGTCGGTGTTCATTTTGGTTCTAGAAAACTTGCTCCGAATCTAAGTCCAAAGAAATCCTGGGAAGGGGTGTGGGGCGGCATGGCCGCCTGCCTGCTAGTGGGAGCGGGCTTAAGTTGGAGCATGCATGTCTATTTGTTTAGCTTGTCGGTTTTGCAATTCGTCTTGTTGCTCGCTTTTACACTACTGTTAACATTTCTTACTGTGATAGGAGATCTTGTAGAGAGTATGCTCAAGCGTAACCAGGATATCAAAGACAGCGGCGTCTTGCTGCCGGGCCACGGGGGTTTACTGGACCGGATTGACGGGCTCATGGCGGCTACGCCCGCGTTTGCGCTGCTCATGATGACAGTCTTAAATTGAATCGCTGTGGCGCGTAAAAGATGAGTCCTCAAAACAAAATCAGCAGTGAAGGTAAAATCAGTATTCTGGGCTCGACCGGCTCTGTCGGGCGCAGTACGCTCGCTGTAATTGATGAAAATGCGCAATATCAGGTGTACGCCCTGAGCGCGCATAAGAATATCGACCTTCTATACGCGCAGTGCCAGCGCTACCAGCCAGTTTATGCGGTGGTTACAGACGAGGAGGCGGCCTCAAGATTCGCCACCTTGCTGGCGCAGAGTGATCTTGAAACCCGGTTACTGCGTGGCGAGTCTGGTTTGAATCAAATAGCGAGCGATGAGGCTGTGGATACAGTTATGGCCGCTATTGTGGGTGCGGCAGGCCTCGAATCAACATTGGCGGCAGTGAGCGCTGGTAAAAAGGTATTACTGGCGAACAAAGAGTCTCTGGTGATGACCGGTGATTTACTCATGCAGGCGGCCAGGCAGTCAGGTGCGGCTCTGTTGCCAATAGACAGCGAGCACAACGCAATTTTTCAGTGCCTGCCCTTCAGTAAGGACGGCCTTAGCAAGGATCAGTCTAAGTTCGTGGATAAGGTGGTTCTGACCGCTTCAGGGGGTCCTTTCTTGAATACTTCATTGGATGAATTCGAGCGGATAACTCCCGATCAAGCCTGTCGTCACCCTAAATGGTCCATGGGTCGAAAGATCTCGGTCGATTCGGCGAGCATGATGAACAAGGGTCTTGAGTTGATAGAGGCCTGTTATCTCTTTCAGCTGGAAGCAAGTCAGGTAGATGTCCTGATTCATCCACAGAGCATCATTCATTCCATGGTTTATTATCGCGACGGCTCCGTATTGGCGCAGCTGGCGAACCCGGACATGCGGATACCGATAGCCTATGGGCTGGCATGGCCGCAACGGATCAATTCCGGGGCTGCCACACTTGATCTGGTGGCTGAGAGTGGCCTGGAATTCTATCATCCTGACCTCGATCGGTTTCCCTGTCTTAGACTGGGCATGGAAGCCGCTGCTCAGCGCGGTACGGCGCCGGTGATACTCAATGCGGCAAACGAAGTCGCCGTGGCGGCGTTTTTGGCGGAAAAAATCAGTTTCTCGCAGATTCCTGCACTAATAGAGGCGGTTAGGTCGAAAATGCCTTGTGAAGCAACGCCAACTCTCGCTATTATTCGAGACCTTGATAAGCAAGTAAGAACTTTATCTAACGAATTGATATTAAAGGATTTCTGTTGAGGTGCCCGAGATGAATCGGGAAACTCTGCGACTGAAGTTATGATACTGGATTTCATTACCAACGTATTGGCGCTGCTGCTTACCCTGGGCATTCTTGTGACTATTCACGAGTTTGGTCATTTTTGGGTGGCGCGGCGCTGTGGGGTAAAGGTGTTAAAGTTTTCGATCGGCTTTGGTAAAGCGGTGAAATCCTGGACCGGGAAAGATGGTGTCGAGTATGTCATAGCGCCGATTCCACTGGGTGGGTACGTGAAGATGCTGGGGCAGGAAGACACGACTATTAGCGATAGCAGCGCACTGCCTGCAAGCCAGCACCATCTCTCATTTGCCTTTAAACCACTGTGGCAGCGAATGGCTATTGTCGCCGCAGGTCCGCTGGCAAATTTCCTGCTGGCATTCTTTATATTTTGGCTCGTTAATCTCGGCTGGGGTATTACTGGAATAGCGCCAGTTGTTAGCAATGTTATCGAAGGATCGGTTGCAGAAGTAGCGGGGCTGAGGGCAGGTGACGAAATTCTTGCCGTTGATGGCGAAAAGACAAATATCTGGCGCGACGTGACCCTGCAGTTGCTGGCCAGAATGGGTGAATCAGGAACCATTGCCCTTACCGTGAGCCGAGACGGCGCTTCGGCGACAAGAGATATTTCCATTCCTATTAATGCATGGTTGGGACAGCAAGCAGAGCCGAATCCTGTTCCGGACCTGGGTATTGTCCAGTTTGATCTTCCCTATACGGTAAGTGAAACGGGTGCTATTCAAATTGAATTGCCCGCGATTATTGGTGAAGTTATTGCCGGAGGCAGAGCTGAGCTCGGAGGCTTGCAGGTCGCTGATCAGGTTGTTTCGGTAAACGACATACCCGTTCGTGGTTGGTCGCACTGGGTAAATGTAATCCAGTCCAGCCCGGAACTCGCGCTGGATGTAGTGGTCAAACGAAGTGGCAATGAAACAGCCCTGGTGTTACGACCCGCAAGAGCGGTTCGAGATGATGGTGCTGAGATTGGTTTGATTGGCGCCGCAGTCCAGCAGTCCAGTATGCTTGATTTGTTACCCGCCGAATCCATAAGGTCCGTTAATTATAATTTCTTCACGGCGGTACCACCGGCGCTGCAAGAGACCTGGAATAAATCGGTCTTTGTACTTGATTCAGTCAAGAAAATGGTTGTTGGTCTGATCTCTGTTAAAAACATTAACGGACCGATAACCATCGCTCAGGTAGCAGGGGAGACAGTAAGCTATGGGCTTGAAGTGTATCTCGGCTTTCTGGCCTTATTAAGCATTTCTTTGGGGGTGCTTAATCTGTTGCCGATTCCTGTGCTGGATGGCGGACATTTGTTGTACTACCTGATTGAAGCGGTAATCAGGCGTCCGGTACCGGAGAAGATTCAGGCCTTTGGTTTGCAATTAGGGTTATTGCTGATATCTGGAATTATGGTTCTAGCCGTTTATAATGACGTAAATCGATTGCTCTAAAACTATGTTTATAACAATGTTTATAACAACCAATGTTTATAACAACGTTTAAAAAGCACAATAGAAGAAATAATTAATAACTCACCGTCTAGCTACACAATAATTTGAGAATGCATTACAAATGAAAAAAGCAGCTTTTTGTTTGCTGGCGGCTATTGGAATATCCAAGTCCCTCAACGCGCAAGACTTCATCATCGCTGACATCATAGTAGATGGCTATCAGCGTATCTCCCCTGGAATAATTTACAATCTGTTGCCCGTAGGCATAGGTGACGAAGTTACTGCGGTTACGTCGGCGCAAATTATCCGGGAGCTTTCTCAGTCAGAATATTTTGATGAGATAGAAGTATCTCGAGAAGGAAATATTCTGGTTGTTACTGTTTTGGAAAGACCGTCGGTGGCGGAAATTTCAATAGAAGGCAATAAAGTACTGAAGACAGAAGATATCATCGAAAATATGGCCACCGCTGATATTGCTGAGGGGCAAATTTTCACCCGAGCGGCGCTTGAAGTAATCCGCCAGGGGATTCAGGATGTTTACTCTTCCAGAGGTCGGTACGGAGCCTCTGTTGATATCGAAGTAGAAGAACTGCCGCGTAATCGGGTGTCGATTAAGCTCGATATTAACGAGGGCGAAGAATCCAGGATTCGTCACATTAATCTTATTGGCAACAATGCGTTTTCAGAAGATGAATTGCTGGGCTTGTTCGAGTTAGGTACCAAGCCCTGGTATCTGCTGTTTAGTCGTAAAGATAGATACTCTCGTGAACAATTTTCCGGCGACCTGGAACGACTGGAGTCTTTCTACCTCGATAACGGTTATGTTGAATTCAATATCGATTCCACGCCGATCTCTATTACGCCAGACAGGAAGGAAGTCTATATCACAGTAAACCTTAATGAGGGGGATCTTTATACTGTGAACGAAGTAGACCTCGCTGGCGACCTTGTCGATGCCGAGGCGCTCTTGAGGGCGGCTATCTTTGTGCGTCCCGGGCAAATTTATTCTCAGGGTCTGGTGACTGGCACCGAAGAAATTATGGTGCAGTTTCTGGGCAACCTCGGTTATGCCTTTGCTGAGGTAACAGGTGTTCCCGAGGTCAGCGAGGAAGGTGAAACGGTCGATGTAACTTTCTTTATTGAGCCTGGAAATCGCACCTACGTAAATCGAATTAACTTTGCAGGAAATATATCGACAGCTGATGATGTGCTGCGTCGAGAGATGCGACAATTAGAAAGTGCGCCGGCCTCCAGTCTGCAAATAGAACAATCGAAGGTTAGACTCGAGCGCTTGGGTTATTTTGAGACAGTGGAAGTCGATACTGTTGAGGTGGCTGGAACCGAAGATCAGATTGACGTGAACTACGATGTGCTGGAACAAAGTTTCGGTGCTATTAGTTTTCAAGTTGGAACCGGCGGCGGAGGTGACTTTTTTATCAGCTCTTCTTTGCAGGCGCAGAATTTTCTCGGCACTGGTAAGACGCTAGGTGTCGGAATTAACAAGAGTCGATTTCAGTCGGGGCTCAATTTTCAATATGTTGATCCGTACTTTACGCCAGACGGAGTGAGTCGGGGATTTAATCTTTTTGCCCAGAAAATTGATTCGCCCTTCAATGTTTCAAATTTCAATACCAGTTCCTATGGCGGTTCGCTGAACTTCAGTTATCCAATCAGTGAAATAGCAGTGCTCGGTTTGGATCTGGGTTTCACCCATACTGAATTGAGCGCGGGGATAGGCTCAGTACAAGAAATCATCTCTAGTCCTGTTTTGTTCGAGGGGGTTGATAGCTATGTAATTACCCCGGCTAATGGCAATGTATGGGACGGCCCCGTTATTGATTCTGTGCTCGGGAATGTGGCCGGTCTTACTGCCCTGCAATTACAGAAAAACCCTGAAAGTGGCTTCGTTGATAAATTTGGCGATACATTCGATAACTTTACAATTAGGGGAAACTGGTTCCGCAATACTTTGAACCGGGGTCAAATGCCCACCGCCGGTAAACTCCACAGTATGGGCATTGAAGTCACCTTGCCGGGTAGCGATCTGCAATACGCCAGCATGACTTATAATAACCAATTGTATTGGCCCATTACCCGGGATCAGAGGTGGGTTGTAGCTTTGCGTACCAATCTGGGATACGGCATTGGGTATGGCAGCACAGGAGAGATGCCATTCTTTAATAATTACTTTGCCGGGGGGTTGAGTTCGGCGGGTATCTTGCGCGGATTTGAAGAGAACAGTCTGGGTCCACAAAGTACGCCGGGCGCTCGGTATCTGGTTCAGGGCGGCATTTCACTGTTGAAAGACGAAAATGGCGAAATTCTGCGTGCCGAAGATGGATCGGCCGTGGGTGGCGCGAACACTTATGGCTATCAAACAGCGCCATTATTCGACGAGAATGGAAATCGAGTGCTGGATGTGAACGGAGATCCAGAAATTGCGCTGGCGGTAGAAAGTTTCTATTTGGATAAGGATTATGACAGTTTTGGTGGTAATATACTGGCCACAACGACCCTGGAGCTGCTGTTTCCTCTCCCGTTCGTCGAGCAAACAGGTCGGGTTAGATCGGCCTTTTTTATTGACGCCGGGAATGTCTTTTCCTCCCATTGTACGGAAAGACAAACGCTGCTCAAGAATTGTACAGATTTTGACCTCGGTGAAATCCGATATTCGGCAGGGATGAGCGTTACTTATATTTCACCGTTTGGACCGCTTACATTTTATCTGGCGAAACCTTTTGGCAAGGATGGTGACGATACCAAGTCTTTCGACTTTACAGTCGGCAATGGATTTTAGCGGTCACTAAACTTGTTCGAAGATTGGTCTAAACGAAAAGAAACGAAACGAGAAAGAAATTGAGCTTCCTATTGGAAAGCACTTACACACAACATTAAGATAAAATTTTATACTGATTAAATACCTTCAGTAGTAATTGTATGAATTGGAGAATATACGTGAATAAATTCAAGAGTCTAATTGCCTGTCTGTCTCTGGTACTGATATCTCAAGGTGCCTTTGCACAAGATACCAAGATTGGTGTAATAAATGCGCTTCAAGCATTGTTTAATTCTGATTCTGCGCGCGTTATGCAGGAAGCATTGGATCAAGAATTTGGAGCGGATACTACGCGAGCACAAGGCCTCAATGACGAACTCACCGCGCTGGCTGAAAAATTTCAACAAGACGAAGCAGTGATGACTGATCAAGAAAAAAGTCGCATGAATTCGCAGGCGCAGGACTTGCAGGTTCAGCTTCAGCTAATTCAGGAAAGACTACAGAAGGTGTCGCAAGAAAGGAATCAGCTTTATCTTGAGAGTATGCGGGGACCTTTGGCCGCCGCTGTTACCGACGTTGTTGCAGAAGGAGGTTACGACCTAATCCTTAATGTCGATAGCGCGCCGTATTTTGCTCCTGTGTTGGATATAACCGCTAAGGTTACTGCAAAGCTAAACGAACAAGCAAAATTAGCAGAGTAGAGGAGTTTTCCTCGGGCAGGTTAGTGTCAGGTGACACATAATAAAAATTATACGCTGACCGAGCTTGCTGAAGTGTTAAGCCTGACGCTGGATGGGGATGGTCAATGCGAAATCCACGGGCTGGCCACCTTAAGCGGTGCCGGCCCAGGTCAACTCAGCTTCCTAAGTAATTCCGTCTATATCGACCAGCTCGTTAAGAGCAACGCCTCGGCGATAATTATTGAAGAAAAGTTTGCAGACAGGTGGTCTGGAAATAAATTGATTTCTTCTTCGCCCTATGTCAGTTTCGCGCAAGCAACTCAATTATTCGATAAGTCTCCTGCGCCGAAGCCTGGCATTCATCCATCCGCTTCGGTAGATGATACGGCCGTGCTGGGAGAGTCTGTGACTATAGGGGCCAATGTGGTAGTTGAGGCCAATGTAAATATTGGCGACGGAGTTGTTGTTGGCGCAGGCTCTTATATTGGTGAATCTGTCACGCTGGGATCTGCATGTAGGCTGCATAGTAATGTCACTCTTTATCACGATGTTTCCCTAGGCGCTAATGTTATTATTCATTCCGGGGCGGTCATCGGGGCAGATGGTTTTGGTTTTGCTTTTGCTTTTGATGGGTCTAAATCCGTCAAGGTTCTTCAGCTGGGGAGTGTGCGAATTGCCGACGATGTTGAGGTTGGAGCTGGCTCTACAATAGACCGGGGAGCACTGGAAGACACAGTTATTGAACAAGGGGTTAAGATAGATAACCAGGTTCAGATAGCGCATAACTGCAGGATCGGAGCCCACACAATTGTATGTGGCTGCGTGGGAATTGCTGGCAGTGTTACGATTGGAAAATATTGCATAATGGGGGGCGGTTCTGGCGCAGTAGGCCATATAACAATCGCCGACAGGGTCCAGGTAAGTGCCATGTCATTGGTCAGTAAATCAATTTCCGAACCAGGAATGTATTCTTCTGGCACCCTGCACATGAAAACTTCCGAATGGAAGAGGAGCAGCGTCAGATTTCAGCAATTGGATAGCATAGCGAAGAGACTGAAAGAATTGGAGAGGTCTACCGATAAAGACTAAGTCAGTAGACTGGGGATAAGCCCTTTCCACAAATTAAGTGGGAAGCAGATTGAAGAATAGCGCCGCAGACAGGCAGTAGAAGTTATGACAGTCAGGTAAGAAAAACCAGAAGTACACCAATAGTCGCACAATGTACGTGTGCACAGCCGGAATTAGAGACAAGCACATGCAAATGAATGTTGATGATATTAAAGACTATCTGCCACAGCGTTACCCTTTTCTGTTAGTAGACAGAGTGGTGGAGATGGAGTTGGGTAAATCCATTGTGGCTTATAAGAATGTGACAGTAAATGAGCCCTTCTTCGAAGGTCATTTCCCCAATAAGCCAATCATGCCGGGAGTCTTGATCATCGAGGCATTAGCTCAGGCGGCGGGTGTACTTGGCTTCAAGAGCCAGGAGAAAAAACCGAAGGACGGGTATCTGTACTATTTTGTCGGTGCAGACAATGTGCGCCTCAGAAGGCCTGTGGTGCCCGGTGATCGATTGATGCTGGAGGCAGAGATAATCACCAATAGGAGAGGCATCTACAAATTTGCCTGCCGTGCCTCTGTAGATGAAGAGTTGGTAGGGACTATGACGATTATGTGCGCTGAGAGGAAGGTGAATGTCGATTGATGCCAGTGCCAGGATAGACCCTGCAGCTGAAATAGACCCGAATGCAACGATTGGCCCCTGGACCATTATTGGGCCCAATGTGCACATTGGTGCGGGAACGGTTATAGATTCCCATGTAGTAATCCGTTGCAATACTAAAATTGGAAAGAACAACAGGATCTTTCAATTTAGTTCGGTGGGCGAAGATCCAGCGGACAAAAAATTCAGCGGCGAAGAGACCTGGCTGGAAATTGGCGACAATAATATATTGCGCGAAGGTGTAAATTTACATCGTGGCACCGCTGTAGGGGGAGGTCTGACCCGTATCGGTAGTGACAATCTGTTAATGCCCTATGTGCATATTGCCCATGACTGTCTGGTTGGCAGTAATACGGTGTTCGCAAACAACGTTGGCATCTCCGGGCATGTTGAAGTGGGTGACTGGGCTATATTGGGTGGCTATGCTGGCGTTAATCAATTTTTGAAAATCGGCGCTCACGCAATGATCGGCGGGGTAACGCACATCTGCAGTGATATTCCCGCTTACGTCATAGCCAGTGGACAGCCGGCCGCAGTACGAAGTATCAACAAGATAGGTTTGGAGCGACGTGGTTTCGATGCGGCAACTATTAAGCAGATTCGCGAAGCCTTCAAAATTATCTATCTGCGTGGTCATTCGCTACGTGAAGCGATAGCGCAATTGAAAGTTATGGTGAAAGACTGCGAAGCCTTGCAGGTTTTAATTGATTCATTAGAGTCATCCGAGAAAGGCATTCAGCGATAAAATGTTTCACCTGGATAGAAACGGCAAACAGTCTCTATTCGACCAACAGTAATACGCAATTGCCCGATACAAGAATTCCCGGCACAAGATTGCCGAAAGCAATTTCTCAATAATTACTTTAAACGCTGTGCAAATTATGAGCAAAGCCCTACTTTTCGGTATTGTTGCAGGCGAAAAATCGGGAGATATCCTCGGTGCAGGTTTGATCGCAGAGTTACGCAAGCGTTATCCAGAGGCTAAATTTGTGGGTATTGGCGGCCCTGACATGATTGCGCAGGGCTGCGAATCTTTAGCCGCAATGGATCGTTTGTCGGTGATGGGTTTTGTTGAGCCGCTAGGTCGTCTGCCCGAGCTGTTCGCCCTAAAGAAACGTCTGCGTAACTTCTTCATAGAAAATTCGATTGCCGCCTTCATCGGCATCGACAATCCAGATTTTAATTTGCGCCTCGAGTCTGAGCTGCATCAGCACAATATCAAAACAGTTCACTATGTTAGTCCCAGTGTATGGGCCTATCGAGAAAAGCGTATTTATAAAATAAAAAAATCCGTAGACCTCATGTTGACCCTGTTTCCATTCGAAACTGCAATTTATCAGCAACACGGGATAGCTGTTAAATGTGTTGGCCATCCCTTGGCAGACAGCATCGGTTTTGAGGATCAGAAGCAACTGCACCGACAGAAATATGATTTAGCGGCTGATGATGCGGTCGTCGCTCTTATGCCAGGCAGTCGTGGTGGCGAAATCAAAAGGCTGGGACCCATTTTTCTTGCGGCGGCTATCGAGTCACTAAGGGATTATCCCCAACTTAGATTTTTGATTCCCTTTAGTAGTGCTGAAGCGAAAATTCGGATAAATGCTTTGCTTAAAGCCAGTAATATTTTCCCCAGCGAACAATTTCAACTGGTTGATGATTCCCATGCCGCCATATCGGCGGCAGATCTGGTGGTGCTGGCATCTGGCACAGCTACACTGGAAACGCTGCTATTAAGAAGGCCGATGATTGTAGGCTACAAGCTGGCAAGCCTTACTTACGCGATTGCCTCGCGACTGGTGAAAATTCCCTATGTCGCCCTGCCTAATCTGCTGGCGGGCAGGCCGTTGGTGCCGGAATATATCCAGCACAATCTGACAGCCACGGGACTACGAGACGAAATCATGAAATTTATGCAGGATGTGAAAGCCCATGAGCCGCTGCTCGAAGAATTTGATGCCATTCATCACAGTCTGCGCCTCGATGCATCGAAGCAGGCGGCAGCGGCCATCGCCGCGCTGTTGGAAGGCGACAAGCATTAAGCCAATGCCTACAGCGACCGACTGGAATAATTTCGCGTTACCTGGAAAACTGTCAGCGGGAACCGATGAAGTGGGTCGCGGACCTCTGGCGGGTGATGTGGTTGCGGCGGCGGTGATTCTGCACCCCGATAAACCAATCGACGGGCTTAACGACTCTAAAAAGTTAAGCGAAAAGAAACGGCTGGCCTGCGTTCTGCAGATTCAGGAAAAAGCCCTGTGTTTTTCCATTGGTCGAGCCTCGGTTGCCGAGATCGATACACTGAATATCTTACAGGCAAGTCTGCTAGCCATGCATCGTGCCGTCGCCGCCCTGTCCCTACAGCCGGAATTTGTGTATGTGGATGGCAACTTCTGTCCACAGTGGGCATATCCATCACAGGCAATCGTAAGAGGGGACTCTCTGGTGGCTAGCATTGCCGCCGCCTCGATACTTGCCAAGGTTACCCGCGATCAGGAAATGTGCGAGTTGGACAAGCAGTACCCCGGCTATGGCTTTGCCAGACACAAGGGTTACCCCACTGCCTATCATCTGGCGGCTTTAAATTCACTGGGAGTCAGCCCCGTCCATCGACGTTCCTTTGCGCCGGTGGCGAAACTATTACCCGCGTGTTCTGCTATTTGAGGTATCCCCTTAGATGAGTCGGGGCCTTTTTGCCACACTTTCCCGGCCATCATCCGCCAAGCAATTGAATACTCATCCCGCCCCCCAAGTTGCTGCCTGTGCAGGACACTACGCCAGGCTCTGATTAAGTAAACTTTAGCGCGGAAAAAGGGTATATTAAGCGTCTGGCCCTCAATTGAATTAAAACGTTTTACATGTCTGAAAACTCGCCTCCCACGCCCTTCGCCCATCTGCGATTACACACCGAGTTCTCAATCAGTGATGGGCTCGTACGCATCAAGCCACTTATCTCCCGTCTACGGAAACTTTCCATGCCTTCGGTGGCCATTACCGACCTGGCAAATATGTTCTCCCTGATCAAGTTTTACAGCGCCGCCATGAAGGATGGCATAAAACCAGTTTGTGGCTGTGATGTTCTGGTTGAAGACGATAATCAGGCGGGGCAGACCCGGCTGGTGTTGCTGGTTAAGAATCAGGTCGGTTATTTGAATCTGACCAAGTTGGTTTCGGAGTTGTATACCGAAAATCCGAGTCATAACGAACCGGTGATTATGAAGTCGAAACTGGCGGGCAGGGTCGATGGCTTGATCGCCTTGTCCGGCGCTCAGTACAGTGATATTGGCGCGGCATTGCTGGCAGACGAACCGGAGCGTGCCAAAGCGCTATTGCAGCAATGGCGAGAGCTATTTCCCGACAGTTTTTATCTTGAATTACAGCGGGTAGGCAAAAACGATGAAGAGGACTATGTCGAGGCGGCGGTGATGCTGGCGATCGACACGGCTTGCCCGGTGGTGGCGACGAATGATGTCCGTTTCATCCATAAGGATGACTTCGATGCCCATGAGGTGCGGGTGTGCATTAATGAGCGTCGTACTCTGGACGATCCGCGGCGCCCTCACAATTACACCGAGCAACAGTATCTGAAGAGTACGGCGCAAATGACTGAGTTGTTCGCCGATATCCCTGAGGCGATTCAGAATGCAGGGGAAATTGTAAAGCGTTGCAATCTCGGTCTGCAATTGGGCATTCCCTGCTTGCCGAATTATCCAGTGCCGGAAGGGCTTAGCCTGGAGGAGTTTTTCTCGAACTTAAGCACGCAAGGACTGAACAAACGATTGCTGAAGCTGTATGGCGAAGAGTCTGTAAATAAAGACAGCCATACGCTGTATTGGGAACGACTGGAATTTGAGCTGGGGATCATCAACCAGATGGGATTTGCCGGCTACTTTCTGATCGTGATGGAGTTTATTCAATGGTCGAAGGATAACGGCATTCCGGTTGGGCCGGGTCGTGGTTCCGGTGCCGGCTCGATTGTGGCCTATGCACTGGGGATTACAGATCTCGATCCACTGAAATACGATCTTCTGTTCGAGCGCTTCCTGAATCCGGAACGTGTTTCTATGCCGGATTTCGATGTTGATTTTTGTATGGAGGGCCGGGATCGGGTAATTCAGCATGTGGCTGAGCTATACGGTAAGGATGCTGTTTCACAAATAATTACATTTGGCACCATGGCCGCAAAGGCGGTGGTTCGCGATGTGGCCAGAGTGCAGGGCAAGCCCTACGCACTGGCTGATAAACTCTCAAAATTGATTCCGTTCGAACCGGGCATAACGCTGAAGAAGGCATTTGAAGCGGAGCCCTTGCTGGGTGAATTTGTCGCCGGCGATGAAGATGCACAAGAAATTATGGAGATGGCTTATAAGCTGGAAGGCATCACCCGGAACGTCGGTAAACATGCCGGGGGTGTAGTCATCGCGCCAACCAAACTGACCGATTTTACACCTTTGTATTGTGATGAATCCGGCGGCGGGCTGGTAACTCAGTATGACAAGAATGATGTGGAAACCGCAGGTTTGGTTAAGTTCGACTTCCTCGGCTTGCGTACATTAACCATCATCGACTGGGCCGTGAAGATGATCAATAGCCGGGCGGCGGCGGACGAAGCCAAGGTCGATATCGACACCCTGCCACTTAACGATGAAAAAGTTTACAAGCTGCTGCAAAAGGGAGAGACCACGGCCATTTTTCAGCTGGAATCTCGCGGTATGAAAGACCTGATCAAGCGTCAGGTGCCGAATTGCTTTGAAGACATAATTGCCCTGGTGGCACTGTTCAGACCTGGTCCTCTGCAGTCAGGCATGGTCGATGACTTTATCGATCGCAAGCATGGTAGAACCAGAGTGATCTATCCGCATCCAGAGTTGGAACCGGTGTTGTCCAATACTTATGGGGTAATTCTGTACCAGGAACAGGTGATGCAGATTGCTCAGGTGCTCGGCAACTACTCACTCGGTGGTGCCGACATATTGCGTAAGGCGATGGGGAAAAAGGATCCGCAGGTAATGGCTAAACAGCGCAGCCTGTTTACTGATGGGGCTGTTGCTCGGGATATAGATCCACAGCTGGCCGAGTCTATCTTCGACCTGATGGAGAAATTTGCCGGCTATGGCTTTAATAAATCACACTCGGCGGCGTATGCGCTGGTGTCTTATCAGACGGCCTGGTTAAAGACCCACTATCCAGCTTATTTTATGGCGGCGGTATTGTCTGCCGACATGCAGAACACGGATAAAATCGTGACCCTTATCGATGAATGTCGATCCATGAAGTTGACCATTGTTCCACCGGATGTGAATCTCGGCCAATTTAATTTTACCGTAAATATGGATGGCGAAATTGTTTATGGCTTAGGCGCTATCAAAGGTTTGGGTGAGGGACCGGTTGCGGCAATTTTGGCCGCAAGAGAACAGGGGGAATTCACCAGCTTGCTGGAACTATGTCAACGCGTCGATACCCAGAGTCTTAACAAACGCAGCATGGAAGCCTTGATTCGTGCGGGAGCTCTGGACAAGCAGGTGGGAGGAGATATTGATCACAGCAGGGCCTTGCTTTCGGTTCTGCTGCCGCAAGCCATGCAGGCAGCAGAGCAGTCCAGCAGAAATCAGGCCAGTGGAGTGGCAGATCTATTCGGTGAAATCGAACCGGAAGGCACAACCAATGCTGAAAGCTCTTCGGTGAGCCTTAATGTTCGCGCCTGGGCAGAACAGCATCGACTGATGGCAGAAAAGGAAACTCTGGGCTTGTGGCTGTCCGGCCACCCTATTGATGAGTTTTTGCCGGAACTGGCGCATATCACCAGAGATCGCTTGTCGAGTTTACGGCCAGAACGGGCTCCCCAAACCATCGCCGGCGTAATTCACACTATTCGCACCATGAAGAACAAAGCCGGTGACACTATTGCTTTCCTTACCCTGGATGATCGCAGTGCCCGATTTGAAGTTTCTCTGTTTGCGAAAGAATATGAGAAGTACCGCGAAATGCTGCAGAAAGACCTGATTATAGTTGTTGAGTGCACCATCAGCATCGATGACTACAGCGGCGGTATGCGAGGCAGGGCGAAAAGTATAATGACGCTGTCTCAGGCGAGGAAGAAGCATGCTCATCGGCTAGCGCTGAATCTGCAGTTCGACACCGTGCAATCCGGATTTTGTGAACATTTAGCCAGAATTCTGCAGCCCTACCGCAAGCCGGCGGCAATGCCCGCCGTTGCCGCCGCGAATTCAGTATCGGCGCAGTTCGGCGCGGGCAATGGCGCGCTGGAAGAACAAGACTCTCCAGCCGCGGCGGGCTCTGGCGCGGCAAGGCCGGATATTAGCAAGTTCGGTGCCGACGTGGAGGCGGATCAGCCAACAGGCTGCCAGGTCGTAGTTCACTATCAGCGATCGGCGTCGAGAGGGTGTATAATGCTGGGTCATGACTGGCTTGTGTCGCCGTCCGATGATTTGATACAGCGCCTGCGGCTCGAATACGGTAAAGAAAAAGTAGTGCTGGATTATAAGTAACAGCGATAACCAAGATTGATAACCAAGACTGATAACTAAGATTGATAACTAACAGCGATTAATTAACAGCAACTCGAGTCAAATAATTTAACACCCGTAGCCGGGAAGTAAATAGCCAACTAAGCAATCGTCGGCTTTACAACTAAACCCTGGCTAATATAGATCACTAAAATTGAGTGTGGTATGGATCCTAATTATCTCGAATTTGAACAACCCATTGCGGAATTGGAAGCCAAAATCAGTGAGCTGAGATTGGTGGGAAGCGACAATGAGTTGAATATCAGTGAGGAAATTCAGAACCTCAAGGCCAAGAGCGTCAAGCTCACAGAAAAAATTTATGCCAATCTCTCATCGTGGCAGATATCTCAGGTTGCCAGACATCCCTTGCGACCTTACACGCTGGACTATATCGAACATATATTTACCGATTTTGATGAATTGCACGGCGACCGATTGTTTGCCGACGATCAGGCGCTCATCGGCGGGCTGGCGAAAATAGATGGCAGGCCGGTGGTTGTTATCGGTCATCAGAAGGGCAGAGGAACCAAAGAAAAAGTACGCCACAATTTTGGCATGCCGAGGCCGGAAGGCTATCGTAAAGCGCGCAGGCTCGTGCTCCTCGCTGAAAAATACCGATTACCGGTGCTTAGTTTTATAGATACACCTGGCGCTTTTCCGGGAATGGATGCGGAAGAAAGAGGCATTAACGAGGCTATCGCTGAAAACATGGCGATGATGTCGAGAATTCGAACGCCCTTGATTGCGACAGTTACCGGTGAGGCGAATTCCGGTGGAGCAATTGCGATCGGCGTTTCTGATCAGCTCAATATGCTGCAATACTCAACTTATACGGTAATTACGCCCGAGGGCTGCGCCACTATTCTTTGGAAGTCTTCTGAATATGCGGCGGCAGCGGCGGAAGCGATGGGGGTCACCTCAAAACGCCTGGAAGAATTAGGTATTGTCGATCATACAATTCCGGAGCCGCCGGGCGGGGCCCATCGGGATGTAGCCGCCGTCGCCGCTAACATCAAAACGGCTTTGCTGGAGCAGCTGGATCGTCTAAGCGCAATAGACCTGGATGAGTTGGTTGAGCGTCGTTACAAGCGCTTAATGAGTTACGGAATTCCAAGCTAGAGTATTGCACGTTGCATTGAAATATCCGCTGGCTGTTACGAATCGGCGTTTGTTGCGACAGTCCCTACAGCCCATCGATTCCGGACACTGCACTAGATACTATCTCGACACGACATCGACTTGAACATGAAATTTAATCTCGAAACTTTTGCTTCGGCTCTGCGTGCAACTGCTCAACAGGCAGGCTCCTTTGAATGCGCGGTGTTGGGCTTGAGTGGGGGAATGGATTCTATTGTTCTTCTGCATCTTCTGAGTGAACTGAAAAAGCAGTCGAAGCTGGATTTTGAATTTCGTGCCGTGCATATCAATCATGGGCTGCATGCCGAGGCGGCTGCCTGGCAGCAACATTGCGAGCAAGTCTGTGCGCAGTTATCGATTCAACTTATTAGCGTCGAAGTGTCTATCGACAATCCCAAGGCTATCGATCCGGATTCGACAGCGGGTATAGAGAATGCCGCCCGCGAGGCCAGATACCGTGTGTTCGAGCAGCAATTAAAGCCCGCCGAAGCCCTGATTCTTGCCCATCATCGGGATGATCAAATGGAGACCTTATTATTGCGCTTAATGCGCGGTTCCGGGAGCCGGGGCTTGAGCGGGATGCCTCGCACTCGCGCAGTGGGCGCGGGGTTCTTGCTCAGACCGTTACTGGATTTCGATCAACAACAATTGCATCAGTATGCGAGCCAGCACCAGCTTCAATGGATGCAGGATCCATCCAATCAAGATCAGCGCTTCGACCGGAATTACTGCCGGCATACTGTCCTGCCGATACTGGAGGCGCGCTGGCCGGGCTACCGGGACAGTTGGTCAAAGACCGTTACGCTCGCAGAAGAGGCAGAAGGTCTGCTACAGAATCTGGCTACTTTGGATCTGGCCAGCATTGCCACCAGCTCAAAGGCCGTAGTGCAGATAGACAAGTTGTTGCTGCTCTCGAATGCTCGCAGACGCAATGTGTTGCGCCACTGGTTGGCACAATTAAAGCTGCCGGAACTGGGCTGGAACCGCCTGCATCAGTTAGCCAATGAGGTCTTGTTCGCCAGCGATAGCGCGGCACTGGATGCAAATGGTTTTCAGTTGGCGCGCTATAAGGGCTGTCTCTATGCCTTAACAACACAAGAGGATAAGTCGGCGCCAGTGAATGCACAAAACCTGGCTTGGGATTTTCTCGATTCTACGGACTTCGAGCGTGCAGATGCGCCGCTTCCACCCCTCCTGCTGCCAATCCTCCTGCTGCCAAACAATGGCAGTCTGACAGCGCAGATGAAAACAGGGCCAGGTTTGGCAATAGCCAACTGTGCTCAGTTGCAAGTCAGATATCGACAGGGCGGTGAATCTTGCCGTCTTGCGGGCAGGCCGAATAAGTCCTTGAAGAAAATTCTGCAGGAACACCAGATCGAACCCTGGTTAAGAAATCGCATTCCGCTGCTGTATCGAGAAGATCAACTGGTTTGCATTCCCGGTATTGGCGTCAGCGAAGAATATGCGGCAAAATCCGGCGAGCCTGGGCTAATTGTGCAGTGGTTGCGACCTGTGCTCGAAGTGACTTGAGAGAGTATGGGTGTTATCCCCCGGTGTTAACTGCAGCGCTTATAGCCAGCAGATAGTTCTGGAAGTGATAACGTAGGCTTATATTTTGAAATTAAGTAAGGAAAACTGCATTTCAGATTGTGGACGATAGGGGGTTCTGGTAGGCTGTAACTCCATCTGCAAAGGTTAGTGCACTGCTAATTTATCATTAAGATGGGACTCGAATGACTCGTTATATCTTCATTACCGGTGGTGTTGTTTCTTCACTGGGCAAAGGCATTACTTCAGCATCTCTTGCGGCTATTTTAGAAGCCCGCGGCGTTAATATCACCATGATGAAACTGGATCCCTATATCAATGTGGATCCCGGCACCATGAGTCCGTTTCAACATGGCGAGGTGTACGTGACCGAAGATGGCGCCGAGACCGATCTCGATCTCGGGCACTATGAGCGGTTCAGTCGCACCACCATGCTGAAGAAGAACAACTTCACCACCGGCAAGGTGTACGAGGAAGTGCTGAAGCGCGAGCGACGCGGAGATTATCTGGGCGCCACCATTCAGGTCATTCCACACATCACCGATGAAATTAAACGACGAATAATTCTCGGTGCTGGTGATGCAGAAGTTGCCTTGATTGAAATTGGTGGCACGGTCGGTGACATCGAATCACAGCCCTTTCTGGAGGCGGTACGCCAGCTGCGCGTAGAACTCGGCCCCGATGCCGCGCTGTTCCTGCATCTGACATTGGTGCCCTATATAAGCACCGCCGGAGAAACCAAGACCAAACCGACTCAACACTCGGTAAAAGAGTTGCGCTCCATCGGTATTCAGCCCGATATATTGGTCTGTCGCTCGACTCATGAAATCGACGAATCGGCGCGCAAGAAGATTGCCCTGTTTACCAACGTCGATCTGGCCGCGGTAGTTTCTCTGCCCGATACTGATTGCATCTATCGAATTCCTTCCATTCTCGGGGCGGCGGGCCTCGATGAAATTGTCATTAAGAAGTTTAAGCTGGACTGTCCGCCGGCTAACCTCTCCGAGTGGGAGACGGTGGTCGATGCCTATTTGCATCCCGATAAAGAAGTGAATTTGGCCATGGTTGGCAAATACATGGATTTGCTGGATGCCTATAAGTCATTGAACGAGGCAATCATTCACGCCGGCATACAAACCCGTACCAAAGTTAATATTACCTATATCGACTCTACCGATGTTATCGACAAGGGCGTTGGGGTACTTGCCAATCAGGATGCCATTCTGGTCCCCGGTGGCTTTGGCGAACGTGGTGTCGAAGGTAAGATCATGGCTGTGCAATATGCCCGGGAAAATAAAATTCCCTATCTTGGTATTTGCCTGGGTCTGCAAGCGGCGGTGATTGATTATGCAAGAAATGTAGCAGGCATTAAGGATGCGAACAGCACCGAGTTTGCCCCGGCCTGTGAGAACCCGGTTATTGCCTTGATTAGCGAATGGACTACCTCGGCCGGTTCAACTGAATTCAGAGACAAAAACTCCGATCTAGGTGGCACCATGAGACTGGGGGCGCAGGAATGTATTCTGGACAAGAGCTCGACCACCTTCGACTGCTATCAAGAAGAATCGATTATTGAGCGCCACCGGCATCGTTACGAGTTCAACAATGATTATATCGATGCCTTGTCATCCGCTGGCATGAAGCTGGTGGGCAAGTCCGCAGACGGTATGCTGGTCGAGGTGATTGAGATTCCTGATCATCCCTGGTTTGTGGGTTGTCAGTTTCATCCTGAGTTCACCTCGACGCCTCGCTATGGCCATCCCCTGTTCACCGGCTTTATTAAGGCGGCAATTGCCAGACACGAAAAACAGTCAAGCAATGAGGCGGCTGTGAGCTTTTCTGCGCCGATTGAATCGGCGGAAAATATCGCTTAGGGATTTTCGCCTTCGCTATTTTTACAAATCCTGTTGGAATTCAGCTACAGGACTACAGCTACAGGACTACAGTTACAGGACTACAGGACGCGATACTGATTCATGACAATGCAACAAATTAAGCTTGCCGATTTTACCATCGCCAATGATCAACCCTTCGTGCTGTTTGCCGGGATGAACGTACTGGAGTCGCGAGATCTGGCCATGGAAGTTGCCGAGTATTTTAAAGAAGTCACAACCGAATTGAATATTCCCTATGTATTCAAGGCTTCCTTTGACAAAGCCAACCGCTCGTCTGTAGATTCCTATCGCGGTCCTGGACTGGATGAAGGTCTAAAAATTCTCAGTGAGATAAAGCAGCAGTTGCAACTGCCAGTGATTACCGATGTGCATGAGGTCTCTCAGGTAGCACCGGTTAGCGAGGTGGCAGACGTTATTCAGCTGCCGGCATTTCTGTCACGACAGACAGATCTGGTGGTAGCCATGGCGAAAAGCGGCGCCATTATTAATATCAAGAAAGCGCAATTTCTGGCTCCGCAGGAAATGGGGCATATACTGGGAAAGTTTGAGGCGGCCGGTAATGATCAGCTGATTCTCTGCGAACGCGGCAGCAGCTTCGGCTATAACAACCTGATAGTCGATATGCTGGGCTTTTCCGTCATGAAGCAATTCAATTGCCCGATTATGTTTGATGCGACTCATGCCCTGCAGAAACCCGGCGCTCTCGCCAATGCCGCCGATGGTCGCCGCGGGGACGTGACGGCCCTGTCCAGGGCGGGTTTGTCCCAGGGTCTGGCGGGCCTGTTCATCGAGGCTCATCCGGATCCAGACAAGGCGCTCTGCGATGGCCCCTGTGCATTAAGGCTCGATAGTTTGCGGCCCTTCCTCAGTCAAATGAAAGCACTGGATGGGCTGATAAAAGCCATGCCAGACATCGATACAGCCTGAAACACAGGCGCATCATCATTTTAGAAAATAGTTTAGAAAATATTCATAAGGTATTGAAATGTCAGTAATTAAAAATATTAAAGCCCGAGAAATCCTGGATTCTCGCGGCAATCCAACGATTGAAGCCGATGTGGAATTGGACAGCGGCGTAACAGGATCAGCCTGTGCCCCCTCCGGCGCCTCAACCGGCTCGAGAGAAGCGCTGGAGTTGCGGGATCAGGATCCATCACGGTATTCAGGCAAGGGCGTGCAAAAGGCGGTTGCCAACGTGAACAACGAGATTAGACGGTTGCTAATCGGTCGCAGCGCCGCCGACCAACAGGGTCTGGATCAGCTAATGCTGGATCTGGACGGGACAGCGAACAAAGAAAAATTGGGGGCGAATGCGATTCTCGCGGTATCTCTTGCCGCGGCAAAGGCTGCCGCTGCCGAGGCCGGCATCCCTCTGTATGCCCATATTGCCAGATTGAATGGTAGTGAGGGGGTGTATTCGCTGCCGGTACCAATGATGAACATCATTAATGGTGGGGAGCATGCTGATAATAACGTGGATATTCAGGAGTTTATGATTCAGCCGACGGGGGCTCCCAGCTTTACTGAGGCCCTGCGCTACGGCGCTGAAATCTTTCATGCACTTAAATCGGTGTTAAAGAAAAAGGGTCTGAGCACGGCGGTCGGTGATGAGGGTGGATTTGCACCGAATTTGCCCTCTAATGCGGCGGCTTTGGACGCCATTCTGCAGGCGGTGGAAATCGCCGGCTTCAAGCCTGGGACGGATATTCACCTGGCGCTGGACTGCGCCGCCTCGGAATTTTATGAGAATGGTAAATATGAGCTGAAAGGTGAAAACAAGAGCTATGATTCGGCTCAATTCGCCGATTATCTCCAGAGTCTGAGTGAAAACTACCCCATATTGTCTATCGAAGATGGCATGGATGAGAGTGATTGGGAGGGCTGGGCTAAATTATCGGCGCAACTAGGCGATAAAGTTCAGTTAGTGGGTGATGATTTGTTCGTCACCAACACCCGTATTTTACAGCGTGGTATTAGTGAACATATCGCTAATTCCATTCTTATCAAATTTAATCAAATTGGCTCGCTGACGGAAACTCTAGCGGCCATTAATATGGCGAAGCAGGCGGACTACACGGTGGTGATATCCCATCGCTCTGGTGAGACTGAAGATACCACCATCGCCGATTTGGCCGTTGCTATGGCGGCGGGTCAGATTAAAACCGGATCACTGTGCCGTTCAGACAGGGTTGCCAAGTACAACCGTTTGCTGCGCATTGAAGAACAGCTGGGCAGTAGCTCGGTTTACAATGGTTTAATGGAGTTTGCTCGTTTTACCGGCTAGTTAAAAAATCATGAAAACATTATTTGGTTTCCTCGCTATCGTGTTTCTAACATTTCAGTATCAGCTCTGGATTGGTGAGGATAGCGTGCGCTCGCTAAACTTGCTTGAGGTCGAATTGGAAGCACAGCGCTCAGATAATGAGGGATTGGAAGCACGCAACAAGCTGGTGGAAATCGAAGTTCTGGACCTGAAAAACGGACTGGAAGCTGTAGAGGAGCGTGCCAGATCTGAACTCGGCATGATAGAGCAGGGTGAAACGTTTTATATGATCTTGCCAGCCAAGGCAGAAGCAGTAGACTAAATCACGGGGAAATCAGCATGGTCTATCGATTGCCCTGGATAATCTAAAACAGGATTTGCTTGCCTGGAGTTCACCACAAGAAGAAGACAGTACTATGACAATTTGGGCTATTCTGCCAGCCGCTGGCATCGGTCGTCGCATGGGATCGATAACCCCCAAACAGTATCTGACTGTTAACGGTACCCCGGTTATTTCCTGTGCCTTGCAGAGGCTTGCTGCGGTTTCGGCCATCGAAAAAATTGTAGTGGTATTACACCCCGATGATAAATACTGGCAAACGTTGAATTCAGCTTTGGGAGCCGATTCTGATTCAGGGTTCGAGATTCACTCCAATGAACGTATTCGCTGCGCCACTGGTGCGCAAGAGAGGTGCCAGTCGGTTCTGAATGGGCTTGATCACATTGAGTCCGAGGCGAAGGCAGATGATTGGGTATTGGTACATGATGCGGTGCGCCCTTGCGTGCGAACTTCCGATATTGAAAAACTAATATCCGAGCTTCACCATCACCCTGTAGGAGGTTTGTTAGGGTCTCCAGTCGATAACACACTAAAACAGGTCGATACTGATGGCAATGTGGTGGCAACCATAGATCGTAATAAGCTCTGGAACGCATTAACGCCGCAGATGTTTCGCTACGAAATATTAAGGAATGCAATACGGCATGCAGTGTCTCAGCGGGAACAGGTTACGGATGAAGCCGCTGCTATTGAACGGCTCGGGCACAGCCCAAAAATGGTCGCTGGCAACAAAGACAATATAAAAATTACCCACGAAGCCGATCTGATACTCGCCAGTAATATATTAAAATCACAGGCAGCGACAGTATGAACGCTAACGATATGCGAATAGGACATGGTTTTGACGTGCATCGATTTAGCGAGAATTTCAATGACGGCCGGCCCTTGATACTGGCTGGCGTTTTGCTTCCAGAGGAAAGGAGCCTGGTCGCACATTCCGATGGTGATGTTATTTTACATGCCATCTGTGACGCAGTGTTAGGCGCGGTTGGTGGCGGAGATATTGGTCAGCATTTTCCAGACAACGACGAGAAATATTCAGGCATCGCTAGCGGAGTACTGCTTAAGCAGGTGTTGGGAATTATAGACCAGAAGCAGTTTTGGCTAGTGAATGTTGACATAACAGTAGTAGCTCAGGTGCCAAAGCTGACGGCCTATCGTCAGGAGATGATTTCCAGCCTTTCGAATCTATTAGAGTTGCCGGAAAATCGGGTCAATCTAAAAGCCACTACCACAGAGGGGTTGGGTTATATCGGAAGGGAAGAAGGTATTGCCTGTCACGCCGTGGTCCTGTTAGCCGGCAATGCCTGAATCGACCGAATCTACTTCTGCACAATTTGCCGGGCTTGACGCGCTGGCCTACGTGCATGATCTTCCTGCGTTAAGCGCTAGCTTAAAACAGCAGTTCAGCGATTTTCGCGTCGATGAAGAATTGGGGTTTGCTTTCACCGGGCAAGGTGAACATGTTTGTATCAACATCAAGAAAACCGACCTGTCTACTATTGAAGTGGCAAAGCGATTAAGTGAAGTCACTGGTGCCAGAAAGTCTTCAATCGGTTATGCCGGCATGAAAGATAAGAGAGGGGAGTGTACACAGTGGTTTAGCGTGCAACTAACCGAGTTGGAAGAGCGCGCTTTGCAGAATTTTGAAAGTCCCTCCTTGCAAATTTTGGAGACCCATCGTAACTCTCGAAAAATCAGAATCGGCAGTCATAAGTCCAATCATTTTCAAATCCGTTTGCGCGATTGTATTGGCCAGCAATCGGAATTCGATGACAGGCTAAGCCGTATCAAGCGCGAAGGGGTGCCAAATTATTTTGGCTCGCAACGATTCGGCTGGCAGATGAGTAATATGACTCAGGTGCAAGCGCTGATGATCTCTGAACTTGATAAATCAGTGCCAGCAGACGCTGATTCGACTGTCTCGAAAAAGCGCTTCAAGCGGGGAATGCTCTATTCGGCGGCGCGATCATACCTGTTTAATCAGCTGTTATCGCAGCGCCTTGAGAGCCGCAGTTGGAATACATACCTGCCCGGGGATGTGCTAAACCTGAATGGCACGGATCGCTGCTTTGTGCTACCTGATGGGGCTGAATGGGATCAGGAATTGCAGCAGCGCCTGGATCAGTTCGATATTCATATCACCGGCGTTTTGCCCGGATTGATAGATATGAAAGATAAATATGTAAGCCGCGGGGAATCTGCCGATATTGAAGAGGCAGTCTGTAAACAATATGACACTCTGCTGGAAGGTCTGAAACGGTGTGGTTTGCAAGCCTCGCGTAGAGCCTTCCGCTTTTTGCCGAGCGAGCTTAAATGGCAATGGATTGACGCTGGCGATGATAATGAAAATGAAAATGCGGATAAGAATGAGAACAGCAACACGGGTGGCGCGCAGGATCTGATTCTGGATTTTTCCCTGCCGAAGGGAGCCTATGCAACCAGCCTGTTACGAGAACTCTGTATTACTACTTAGTCGACAGGTACTTAGTCGACAGGTACCTAACTGACAGGTACCTAACCAACAGGAATCAAGCGTTGAGCAGTATATTAAATAGCAAGCCAAATCTGAATGGCATCGGCATGACCTCTCAGCGTACCCGGGAACGACTATTGGGAAGATTAATAGATCAGGGGATTCAGAGTATGCAAGTGTTGGATATCATTCGTTCAACCCCGAGGCATATCTTTCTCGATGAGGCCTTGTCCCATAGAGCCTACGAAGATGTGGCTTTGCCGATCGGGTATAACCAAACCATCTCGCAGCCCTATATTGTCGCCCGTATGACCGAGGCTCTATTGAAGTCAGGTTCTCTCGAAAAAGTCTTGGAGATAGGCACTGGCTGCGGATATCAAACGGCGGTCATGGCCCAGCTGGCCAAATCAGTCTATACGGTAGAGCGAATCAAGCCCTTATTGGATCGAGCCAAGCGGAATCTCAAATTACTTAAATTGCGCAACATTGATTACAAGCATGATGATGGCAGTGCGGGTTGGCAGCAACACGGCCCCTTTGACGCCATCATTACAACCGCTGCTCCGCAGCAGATTCCCCAAGAGCTGTTGCTGCAATTGGCGGAGGGTGGCCGCCTGCTGATCCCTGTGGGCGGGGATGATTCGCAAGAGCTTCAGCTTATCAGCAGACACGGTGATGAATTCAGCACCGAAGTTCTGGAAGCGGTGCGGTTTGTTCCCTTGCTGGTAGGCCAGCTACAACATTAATTTTAGAGCAGTCAGGGTATGTCCAATATTCAAGGTAATAATATTCAAGACAATAATATTCAAGACAAGCATGACAAGCCCGCTGAGCAGCCACTAAACTCGACTCGTAGCCTGTTGCTGCTGTATCTCAAAGGCCTGGCAATGGGCTTGGGAGATTCGGTGCCCGGAATCTCTGGCGGTACTATTGCGGTAATCACCAATATCTATGACAAACTGATTTTGTCGATTCGCGCTATCGATCAGCAAGCCTGCGCGCTTCTGTTCTCTGCTCGGCTGGCAGAGGTTTGGCGTCACATTAACGGCACATTTCTGCTGATACTTTTTTTGGGAATTTTGTCAGGACTGTTGCTATCTGCCAATACGGTGTTGTATTTATTGGCGAATTACTTTGCGCCGTTGATGGCATTTTTCATAGGTTTGGTGTTGGCGTCATGCTGGCTGCTAAAGAATGAATTTAGTGCCACTGAATGGCAGAATCTCTGCGCCCTGTGCCTGGGAATTTTGTTTGTCGCGGCGATTAGCGTCGTGTCTCCACGTGCCGCCGAAATGACCTATTTCTATGTGTTTTTCAGTGGCATTATCGGCATCAGCGCGATGATTCTTCCGGGCCTGTCCGGGGCTTTTATTTTGTTGTTGTTAGGGGTATACGAATTTATTCTTGGGGCATTGCTGGAGTTTAATTTGCCTTATCTTCTGGTATTCGTTGCCGGTTGTGCAATTGGACTGCTTGCGCTGTGCAGAATATTGGCCTGGTTATTATTGAACTATCATCAGCGTAGTTACGGATTCATTACCGGCATGCTGCTGGGTTCGCTGCTGGTGTTGTGGCCATGGCAGCAAGTCCTGAATTTCTATACAGACAGTTCGGGAAACAACCATTCATTGCAGACTATCAATGTGTCGCCGTTAAATTACGCCGAGCTAAGTGGGGAAGACCCCATGCTGGTGGCGGTGTTACTGAGTATTGTTGTCGGAGTGCTTGTGGTGGTCTTGCTTAATTTCTTGTCTAATTCAAAATTTATGACTGAGTCTGATTAGTATGGTTTCTCCAGCAAAAAAAGGGGCGGCTTGCCGACTGTCTGTAGCCTTGAGTCTGTTGTTATTGCTGACTGCCTGCGGGAGCAATTATCAGGCGCCGATTTCGGAGCAGGGAGAGGTGCAGCGCATATCGGCCCCAGAGATAGTGGATAGCAGGAGCGGGGACAGCCGTCTCAGAACGCCGGCTAATCGAGCAGCCACGGTTATCCCCTCATCGCCATCAATAAGCGCGTCCTCAAATGCCAGGGGAAACGACTCTCAGTCAAGCGCGTCCTCGGCGGGGTCTCATCGTGTCCGTGCGGGTGATACTTTATTCTCCATTGCTTTTGAGCATGATCTGGACTTTCGCAGTCTGGCTATAGCCAATGGTCTGAGTCCACCCTATACAATTTTTGTCGATCAGATTTTAAATCTATCTCTTAACGGCAACAATCAATCCCGTAACCCCATTGCAAGCGGCAGTCTAGGCACAGCAGTAAGCAATAGTTCGGTGGCAAGATCTCAGGCGGGCAATGGCAACTCCCGTGCGGTTTTACGTCAGCCTGTCAATAACCGCTCTACTGGCAACCCTGACTGGCAGTGGCCCTATCGCGGGCGCGTGCTGCGAGGATTCCAGGCGGGGCTCAGCAAGGGTCTGGATATCAGTGGCAACCGGGGTGACGCGGTGCTGGCCGCCGCAGACGGTGATGTGGTTTATTCAGGCCGAGACATACAGGGAACCGGGGAACTTATCATTATTCGCCACACTGACCGCTATCTCAGTGCCTATGCGCACAATAGCGTGATGTTGGTGAGTGAGGGCAGCCGGGTGCGGGCGGGAGAGAAAATCGCCGAAATAGGAGAGAATCCGGCAGGCATTGCCATGCTGCACTTCGAGATTCGTCAAGATGGTAATTCAATCGATCCGGTGCGGCTATTGCCCGCTCGATAAGCAGCTAACTGACGGCGGGTGACGGGATCTCCTCAGGGAGTTGCTTGGTAAAGACAGGGCTATTTAAAGGATCTGGACAGTTACTAAAGGATCTGGACAGTCACAGCCGCCAGATCCACCTTGTTATCGTTCCAGATATTGCAGTTTATCGGTTTTGTCAGTCCATTCCTCTGCATCGGGCAGGGCGTCTTTCTTTTCGGTAATATTGGGCCATATCTCGGCGAGTTCGGCATTTAGCGCGAGGAAATTCTGCTGATTTTCCGGTAGCTCATCTTCAGCATAAATGGCATCGACAGGACATTCTGGCTCACAGAGCGCACAATCGATACACTCATCAGGGTGTATCACCAGGAAATTTGGGCCTTCGTAGAAGCAATCTACCGGGCAAACTTCAACACAATCCGTGTGCTTACAGCGTATACAATTATCACCTACTATGAACGTCATGTTATCTCCGAACGGCCTGTCTAAGCCTTGCTGTATTCAATTAATCTTTTTTATTAGCCTTGTGTTACTCGCTTAGGACAGGGCTAATTATTATCGATGATGCCTCTTAGCGGCGTGCATTCTATCAGTTTTTTTCGGCAGTTTCTCACTCAGCTGGAGGATTTATTGGAGCCTGGCGCAGAAGCTTTCTGCTTGAGTTCATACAGAATTGTCAGCGCTTCCTTGGCGCTGATCTCATCCGGGTTCAGGCGCTGCAGATAATCTACAGCCGGATGGGTCGTGGTCACAAACATTTCACCCTGCCGCGGCGGCTGCGGCAGGGCAGCGCTCGCTTGCTGACCAGGGGCCTCAGTTTCCAGTTGTTGCAGCTTGAGCCGGGCATTTTCGATTACAGCGCGCGGAATCCCGGCCAATTGGGCGACCTGCAAACCATAACTCTGATTGGCAGGCCCCGATTTTACCGAGTGTAGAAAGACAATCCCGTTATCGTGTTCGACCGCATCCAGATGCACATTGATAATCCTGTCGAAGGACTCCGGCAGGCTGGTGAGTTCGAAATAGTGGGTCGCGAAAAGGGTATAGGCTTTAAGCTGTTCGGCGATATACACCGAGGCCGCCCAAGCCAGAGACAGGCCATCGAAAGTGCTGGTGCCGCGACCGATTTCATCCATGAGTACCAGGCTGTCCTGGGTGGCATTATGCAAAATATTCGCCGTCTCTGTCATCTCCACCATAAAGGTAGAGCGGCCACCGGCGAGATCATCGGAAGAACCGATGCGGGTAAAAATTCTGTCGATGGGCCCAAGCTTGACCGAATCAGCTGGCACATGGCTGCCGCACAGAGCGAGTAATACAATCAATGCCGTTTGTCGCATATAGGTGGACTTGCCGCCCATATTCGGCCCGGTGATGATGAGCATTTTCTGTTGCGTGTTGAGACAGAGATCATTCGGCACAAAGGCCTCCGTAGTCACTTGCTCTACCACCGGATGTCTGCCGCCTTCGATGATGATGCCTGGCTCATCGCTTAGTTCGGGTTGGCAATAGTCGAGATTGATTGCGCGTTCGGCAAAATTGTTTAATACATCCAGTTCTGCCAGCGCCTCGGCGCAAGTGATTAATTTCGCCAGTTCATTGGCAAGCTCTTCCAGCAAGGCTTCATACAGGGCTTTTTCTCTGGCCAGGGACTTGCTGCGCGCGCCAAGCACTTTGTCTTCGAACTCTTTTAGTTCCGGGGTGATGAATCGTTCGGCATTTTTCAAAGTCTGGCGACGGATATATTCAGCGGGTAGTTCGATATTAGCCTGGCCCTTGCTGATTTCGATGTAGTAGCCATGGACCCGGTTATAGCCAACCTTGAGGGTGCCGAGTCCGGTGCGCTGCTTTTCCCGTTGCTCTAAATCCACCAGGTACTGGCCGGCATTGCTGCTGAGATTGCGCAGCGCATCGAGTTCGGTATCGTAACCTTCGGCGATGACGCCGCCTTCGCGAATAACCACGGGGGGATTTTCTTCGATGGCGCGATTCAACAGATCGGTTTGCTTTGGGAATTCCGAGATCCGGCTTCCCAGTTCGCCGATGTAGCTGGAATCCACAGGCTTTATCAGTGTCTGTAGTGACGGTAACAGCGCCAGACCGTCGCGCAGTTTGGCGAGATCGCGGGGACGGGCAGAACGGAGTCCGAGGCGAGCCAGTATTCGCTCAAGGTCGCCTATATTTTTTAACACTTCCTGCAATTTCTCAAAATGGAAATCGGTCTTAAGTCCAACCACGGCCTGTTGCCGCAATTGTAATTGAGCGGTGCTGCGTAGTGGACGATTTATCCAGCGACACAATAGTCGACCACCCATTGCGGTGGCGGTGCGATCGATTACAGATAACAGCGTGTTGTCTCTGCCGCCGGCCAGATTCGTGTCCAGCTCGAGATTGCGGCGACTGGCGGCGTCGAGGATTACACTGTCTTCCATCTGCTCTACCTGTATGCCTTGAATATGAGGCAGGTCAGATTTTTGTGTTTCTCGGGCATACTGAATGAGACAGCCTGCTGCTTGCAGGGCGATGTGCAAATCTTTGCAATCAAAGGCGGATAGGTCCCGGGTATTAAAATGCTGGGTCAGGGTTCGATAGGCATTGTCCAGCTCGAACTCCCACACCGGTCGTCGACGTTTTGCCGGGTGCTTGATGGCCGCATCTACCTCGGACAATTCTTCCTGCAGCAATATCTCCGCCGGTTTAATGCGTTCAATTTCTGATGTCAGTGCATCCAGGCCTTGCAGTTCACTGAGCACAAAACGACCGCTGCTGATATTCATGTAGGCGATGCCATAGATTCTGTCTGTGTGCCCGGCATTGCTTTGGCTGGCAGCGCTAATGGCGAGCAGACAATTGTCTCGGCGATCATCTAATAGGGCTTCGTCACTCACCGTGCCGGGAGTGATGACCCTGACTACCTGACGATCTACAGGTCCTTTGCTCGTCGCCGGGTCGCCAATCTGTTCGCAGATAGCCACCGATACCCCGGCGGCAACCAGTTTCGCCAGGTAGCGGTCGGCAGCATGATAGGGGATGCCACACATCGGAATTGGCTGGCCGGCAGATTTTCCGCGCGCGGTGAGCGTGATATCGAGAATGTCAGCGGCCGACCTGGCGTCATCGAAAAATAACTCGTAAAAATCCCCCATGCGATAGAACAACAGGCTGTCCTGATGCTGCGCTTTGATGCGCAGGAATTGCTGCATCATGGGAGTGTGTGATTGTGCGTCGGTCAATTGTTAACTACTGATTGCTTTGGGTTCGAATGGAGGATTTGTTTGTTTGCTTGTGCTGCTTAAGGATCAGAATTCTACACGGTTTGCGCTGGCGGGGGCACAGCTAATTGAGCCTAAGCGGCCTGAGCTTTGCTGTTTCTGCTGCGGGTGATTTAAGTGTTTTAATCGGTTCCCTTGGATTGCTTAAGTCGATACCATGGGCAGATGTCAGACCTCTCTTCTCGATCGATACCCGCTCCCGTATCCAGTTTAGTGCAACGACTCGCCGATAAACTGCTCTCCAAAAAACTCATCATGGCGACAGCCGAGTCCTGCACCGGCGGCTGGATTTCCCAATCTCTTACCGCCGTCCCGGGTAGTTCAAACTGGTTCGATAGCGGTTTTATTACCTATTCAAATGACGCCAAGCAGCGTCTGTTAAATGTGCCGAAATCAATCTTCGATGTCGATGGACCCGGTGCTGTCAGTGAGGAAGCCGTGCTCGCCATGAGCCGTGGTGCCCTCGAGAACAGCCGGGCAAATGTCGCCGTTGCCGTCAGTGGTGTCGCCGGTCCCGAAGGTGGCAGCGATGAGAAGCCGGTGGGAACCGTTTGGATTGCCTGGCAATGGGAGGACAAGTCTCTCGCCAGATGCTTTCACTTCAGCGGTGATCGGGAGGCGGTGCGACTGGCGAGTGTAATCGCGGCGCTGGAAGGAAGCCTGCTGCTTATTGATTGATGAGGAAAAGCCAGATGGAAAAAAAATTGCGGAGAAAAGCTAAAGGATTTTAAAATTTTGCCAATATACTGGTTGTATATACAGTACAAATTTGTTTAAATCAGCACTGTTCATGCATACAGTAGTCAAGAGCCAGTGAATACGGGCCCGGCAAAGCAGGTACTAATAAAAAGAACGGAAAGAACGGAAAGAACGGAAAGAACGGAAAGAACGGAAAGAAAAACGATTTATGGCTGAACTCGATGTTCTCCCCTGTGGGACATTGATGGTCACGGGGGTGACATCGAGTTCGAGCCACCAGACACAAACCGATCTAAAGACATTGATGTTGTGGAAAGGTTTGCGACTTAGAGAAAGAAGGAATAGAAAAAGAAAGAATAGAAAGAATAGAAAGAATAGAAAGAATAGAAAGAATAGAAAAGATCGAAAATTTAGCAAGTAGTCGGGGACAGGCTATTCTTAAATACTCAGGCAACTGAGTACGAGCAGCGATCAATACGGGTCGCGGGACAACTGCATTACTCACGGAACCAGCATCAGTTGTAATTAACGGAAAATGAAGGATACAACTATGATCGACAGTGGCGATAAAGATAAAGCATTGGCAGCCGCCCTTTCGCAAATCGAAAGGCAGTTTGGCAAAGGTTCCATGATGCGTCTCGGGGATACCGAGCGCGAACCAATTCCAGCAATTTCCACCGGCTCCCTGGGTCTGGACATTGCGCTGGGTATAGGTGGTCTGCCACGAGGCAGGGTGGTAGAAATTTACGGTCCGGAATCATCGGGCAAGACGACATTGACGCTACAGGTCATTGCCGAAGCACAGAAAGCCGGTGGCACTTGTGCTTTTATCGATGCCGAGCATGCGCTTGATCCGATCTATGCCGAGAATCTCGGGGTAGATGTAGACAACCTGCTGGTCAGCCAGCCGGATACCGGTGAGCAGGCCCTGGAAATTTGCGACATGGTGGTGCGCTCCGGTGCGGTGGACGTTGTGGTTATCGATTCCGTGGCCGCCTTAACCCCGAAGGCTGAAATCGAAGGGGACATGGGCGATCATCATATGGGTTTGCAGGCGCGCCTTATGTCTCAGGCATTGCGCAAGATGACCGGGAATATCAAGAACTCGAATACACTGGTGATATTCATTAACCAGATCCGCATGAAGATTGGTGTGATGTTTGGTTCGCCAGAAACTACAACCGGTGGTAATGCGCTGAAGTTCTACTCGTCGGTCCGGCTGGATATCCGCCGTATCGGTTCCATCAAGGATGGCGACGAAGTGGTGGGCAACGAGACCCGGGTCAAGGTGGTGAAGAACAAGGTAGCCCCGCCGTTCAGACAAACCGAATTTCAAATAA
>JABMOK010000031.1 GCA_013204155.1 Pseudohongiella sp.
ATAATGGGCCTCAATTTTGCCCAGACTCCAATTTACTGTTGTTAATTTTATAGTTCTAAATTCCTATGACGGCCTATTCAAGATTCGCTGAAATTATAAAGTCAGCCACCCTGATCGAACAAAAAGAACAGAAGGCCGTTGTCTTGTCGTTCTTGCTGATATTTGTGTTAATGGCGGCGTACTACATGTTGCGCCCCGTGCGCGATGCGATGGCGAGCGACTGGAGTAACACAGAAATAAGCATATTGTGGAATATTCAATTTGTCCTTAGTCTGAGTTTTGTTGCTCTGTATGGAATTGCTGTTGCAGTTTTCAAATTTAGATATCTGGTCCCCGCGGTTTATGGCTTTTTTGCGCTAAGTTTTGTCAGCTTTCATTTCGCTTCTTCTTTGGTCATGGATCCGCTATTGCTGGATAAAGGTTTCTATCTTTGGGTCAGTCTCTTCAGTTTGTTTCATGTGTCTGTGTTCTGGAGTTTGATGGCGGACTTATTTGACAAGGAACAGTCAAAAAGATTGTTCGCCTTCATCTATATGGGTGCGAGTGCTGGCGCCATAGTCGGGCCTGCCGTTGCGGCCGTTGCGGCAGAATCGATGGGGTCTGAATCATTAATGCTGTCAGCCGCCTGTCTGATGCTTATTCCACTTCCGATTGTTTTTTATCTACAGTATTTGAAATCAGCGGAATTGCACAATGATCTGCTGGCAGTCGATCTTTCCGAGGTAAAAATAGGCGGCAATCCTCTTGCGGGTTTCAAGCAATTTATTAGCAGCCCCTATCTGCTAGGAATCGCTGCATTTATTCTGCTGTACACAGCGATTAGTTCGTTCGCTTATTTTGAACAAACAAATCTATTGCGCGGCTATGATCGAGATCAGCGAACAGAAATACTGGCGATGTTGGCACTGGTGGTAAACCTGTTAACTTTTTTGCTGGGTTTCTTTGCCACCTCCAGGCTGACAACGCGCCTGGGTATGCCACTCACGCTGGCGCTGGTTCCTGGCTTCATGTGTGTGGCCTTGTTGGTTCTTGCATTCGCACCGATGCTGACTGTGTTGATCGCGCTGCAGCTTGCAAGACAAGCTGGCAATTACGGAATCACCCGACCCGCGCGGGAGATGTTATTTACCTCTGTTTCTCGTGAGAGTCGATTCAAGGCGAAGCCGGTAATCGATGTAGCAATTTATCGTGGCGGAGATGCTCTTTGGGGCTCCGCATTCGCCTTGCTCACCGATGGCCTGGGCCTGGGTATGGCGGTCATGGCGGCAATTGGTGCTGGCATCGCCGCATTGTGGGCGGCTACGGGGGCGACGCTGGGCTCTGCTTTCGATCGCCGCACTGACTCTGAACCCGCCACTGAACCCGCCACTAAATCAGCAGCAAGTGCCAGCGCCGCCGAAGCATCGCTAAACTAGTTCGCTTTCCACTGCTGGCTTTCAGCGCACTTGCAGAATTTATCTAATCGATAAAACGCGATCAATTCGCCCGCTATAAAGTGATAGACTAGCCCTGTTTACAATGCCGTTTACTGAACTCGCAGGACATGAAGCGGGTGCTTGTTGCAGTGACCGTTGCCAGCAGGGATGCTGGCGTCGAGCCCCCATGGATGGGTTCACGGCGTGTCACAGCAACCAGCAACCAGCACCCGGTTCATGTCTGTCACCGAGTAAGCTCATTAAGCGCTTTCAATTGAAGGCCCTGGAGCGTAAATATTTAAAGCTCAGTGATCAGCCTTGTTGTGTTTAATAAATTCCTTTGAGGTTCGCCGGACATGACTTTAATCCGCAACGAAGATGTTATCCAAAGTGTTGCCGACGCCTTGCAATACATTTCCTATTACCACCCGCTTGATTTTATTAAAGCCGTGCATGAGGCTTATCTGAAAGAGCAATCAGAAGCCGCTAAAGATGCGATGGCGCAAATTCTTATCAATTCGCGTATGTGCGCCGAAGGCAAGCGGCCAATCTGTCAGGACACGGGTATTGTCACCGTTTTTCTAAAGATAGGGATGGACGTGCAGTGGCAGGGGGATATGACGCCGGCTGACATGGTCAACGAGGGTGTGCGCCGTGCCTACCTTAATCCGGATAATGTGCTGAGGGCGTCGATTTTGAATGACCCGGCTGGAGCCAGGACAAATACCAAAGATAATACTCCGGCGGTGATTCACACAGAGATTGTGCCCGGCAACAAAATTGAAGTGAAGTTGGCAGCGAAAGGCGGCGGGTCGGAAAATAAAGCCAAACTGGTGATGCTGAATCCCAGTGACAGCATAGTGGATTGGGTTGAACGAACCTTACCGACAATGGGGGCCGGCTGGTGCCCACCAGGAATACTGGGCATAGGCATTGGAGGAACCGCCGAGAAGGCCGCCTTGCTCGCCAAAGAGTCCTTGATGGATCCTATCGATATTCATCAATTGCGTGCGCGCGGACCGGCAAACAGAGTAGAGGAACTGCGGCTGGAAATTATGCATCGAGCCAATGCCCTCGGAATTGGTGCCCAGGGCTTGGGCGGACTCACCACGGTGATGGATGTGAAAATAATGGACTATCCAACCCATGCCGCGTCGTTGCCGGTGGCGATGATCCCCAATTGTGCCGCCACCCGCCATGCGCATTTTACCCTCGATGGCAGTGGCGCCGTTGCGCTTACCCCGCCGAGTCTGGATGAATGGCCAGAGATAAGCTGGGATGTAGGCCCCAGAGCCCGAAGAGTAAACTTGAACACGGTGACAGCGGATGAGATTGCCAGCTGGCAACCGGGAGAGATCCTGCTGCTCTCTGGAACCCTGTTAACCGGCAGAGACGCCGCGCATAAACGCTTGTTAACGATGCTGGAGAAGGGTGAAGGCCTGCCGGCCGGCGTCGATTTTAAAAATAAATTTATCTATTACGTAGGCCCGGTCGATCCGGTGCGGGATGAGGTGATAGGGCCGGCGGGTCCTACTACTGCCACGCGCATGGATAAGTTCACCGAGGACTTGCTGGCGCAGACAGGCCTGATTGGAATGATTGGCAAGGCGGAGCGTGGGCAGCTCGGTATCGACGCGATTAAGAAACACAAGGCGGTTTATCTGATGGCGGTTGGCGGGGCGGCCTATCTGGTGTCGAAGGCGATACGCAAGGCGAAGATCGTGGCCTTTGAAGATCTCGGCATGGAAGCAATTCATGAATTTGAAGTCGAGGAAATGCCGGTAACCGTTGCTGTCGATGTTAATGGCGTTTCTGTCCACCAAACCGGGCCGGCCATCTGGAAGCAGCGGATGGCAGAAGAGCACGCCATCAAAGTTACTTAAACAGTTACTTAAACAGTTACTTAAACAGTTACTTAAACAGTTACTTAAACAGTGACCCGAGAAGGGTTTGAGTGCCTAGTCGCACATATCCTGGTAACGGTTATCGACTTCCAGGGATATTTGCGGGGCAATACCCGCGACGGCAATGTGATCCGTGTTGATCTGTATTGAGTCGCCACCCAATACATTGTGATCGAAACGATAGATGGTGCGATTCTCACCTTCGATAGCGGAAGTGTCATACGCTGCGGCCGCTTCCTGCACCGCTTCGTTACGTGCCTTGTACTGGCTAAAGGCTTGCGCGCCGTGTCGTTTTGACAACATTTTCTCAACGATGTGCGGGCCGAGTACCGAGGCGCTGGCGTTATTTCCGCCGAACCCCTTCGAATTGATAATCACCGCATCCATGCCACGATTGCCGACTTCCTTGTGCCGTAACAGGAAGTCTAACTTTTGCTGATGCACGTCATCGGCGATTTCATCGACGGTCAGAATGCCGGGGATTATGCCGTCTGACCAAACTCCGAGACTGGCGGCGAGTTGATCGCCGGCGGAGGAAGCCAGTGAATGACCCACATAAGATTTGATCGCAGCGATGGGCCAGTCGCGAATAGAAAATGCTTCGGCAACATGGTTAAGGATGTGGGATTCCGTTTGCCGGTTCTGTAATGTGCCGGTGCCATGGGATTGAACGAAGCTGCGCTGTTGCAAGCCCTGTTCACCGATAATGTTTCGGGTGGCGGCGGCCGCCTTGGCCATTGAGATATAATTGCCGAGGCCTGGGCTGGCAATTGATTTCTTGAATCCATCGGCGTTGATAAATACTTCATTGATGCCGGCGTAGATATTGGCTCCCATCTCCATTGCCAATTCATCATCAAACAACACAATACACTGAGCCGACTCGGCCAGCGTAAATCCTGCGTTATAGCCGAATGGTCTGCAGGCGCGTCGGTAATCGGGGATCTGCCCGGACTTGAGATTGTCGAGTTCGATTAAGGAAGCGTCGTCGGCGAGGGCTCCCATGGTGGCAAAGCCATCAAATACTTCCGGCACCAAGGGCGCCTCGCTGGTTCCTACAATCACTACCCGGTGAGTGCCGGATTGTATATCGCGAATGCCCTGTCTCAAGTTATAAAGAAATGTGGCGCAGGCGGCGACACTGGTGCCAGTTGTCCCTAAATTGCCCAGCAGATAGGCATTGATAAAATCCGCCGGCATTTCCGCGTTGCCCAGAGGCAATTGTTTTGAGGTCACTTTCTTGCCCAGCAATCTAGCCTGCAACATGCCGCCATAGCCGTTGTAGTCTAATTGACTCATGCCGCTACCGGCATACACGCTGATCTGGTCCGGGGCTACCTTCTGCTTGACGGTTTCCCAGTCGATGCCGAGTGAATTGATGGCATCGGAAGCCGCATAAACAGTCAGCTGCAGGCCGCGAGGATGATTTCGCGCCGGATACAGAGCCGCTGGATCAAATCCGCTGGGTAACTGACCGGCACTGTTAACCGCCGCCTGGCGAGTGCACTTGAACATCACCTCGAAACTGTCCGTGACAGTGACGCTTACCTTGGCTTTTTTGTCGGAACTGTATTCAGTGACAGACCATCCAGGAGGCAGAGGAGAGGGTAAATCTTTCCGCCGAAGTTCAAACTGCAGAGCGTGGTCTGCGGCAGGCGTCAGCTTTGCCCGTTTGTGGAAAAGTAATTCGGCGGGGTTGAATAAGTTTTGTTCCAGTTGGCGAATTAGTGAACTCTGTTCCAGAGAATCTGAAATTTGACGGATATGGCTATCGAGATTAACCGAGTCACCATCCGCGTTCTTCCATTCACCATTGAGTTTGCTTAATTGTCCGGTGAGTGCGGCAAGACTGGCGTAGGTTTGCTGAGCCAGATGGGAAGGGAGGGTATCGAGCACCATTCGCCGGTAGGCATGATGACCAGAACTGCGTCCTGCTGCGTTAATGCCGCCAAATCCTGTTATTACCGGTAGTCTTGCCATAATGTGCTTGTCTTCTCTCTCGCTGTGAAGCTGATGGGCGGACTATAGCCAAAAAGTACGTAATGAGGGAAGGCATAATAGACAGTAAATATGGCATATTAGCCATAACGCAGGATTTGCTCCTTGTCGCCAGTCTTGGGCGCGGTTAAATTCTGGCTGGCCTGGGCGCTTGCATAATTGCCTGAGCCCACATAGGATTGCCCGATATTCAACAATAATAGTGATACGCAGGAGGTTCCATGAAGTTCAGGCAATCGGTAACGGCAATTATGTTAATTTCAGCAATGAGTTTTGCAGCCTCGGTGCTGGCGCAAGCGGATAGATTTGCCAACGTTAGCATTGAGACCGTTCCAGTCAGGGGCAAGATCTCCATGCTAATTGGTTCCGGTGGCAATATCGGCGTATCGGCCGGCGAAGATGGCGTGTTGATTATCGATGATCAATATGCCCCCTTGGCAAGCAAAATAAAGGCGGCGTTAGCCGAGTTGGGTTCTGATACTCCCAAATTCCTGTTGAATACACATTTTCACGGTGACCACACGGGGGGCAATGCAGATTTTGGTGCGGCCAGTATTATCGTGGCACACGAGAATGTTCGCGGCCGTCTGCTTGGTGAAAATTCTCCAGCCTCTGCCCTCCCGGTAATCACTTTCGATGACGATGTGACCGTCCATTTTAATGGCGAGGACATTACTCTGATCTATATGCCGAATGGACATACTGATACGGACAGTGTGGTGATGTTTTCCGAATCCAATGTAATACATATGGGGGACCACTTCTTTAATGGTGGCTTCCCTTTTATCGATCTGGGCAACGGCGGTACCGTGCAAGGATACATCCGCAACCTGGAGAAGGCTTTATCCTGGATTGAAGAAGATACGGCGGTAATTCCTGGCCATGGTCCGCTAGGCACGAAAGCGGAATTGCTGAGTTTTTACAATGTTGTTAAAGACACCTCTATAGCGATAAGAGTGATGAAGTCACAGCAGAAAAGTAAAGAAGAGATTGTTGCCGCGGGCTTGGGCGCTGAGTATGCATCCTGGGGGACGGGTTTCATCAATGAACAAAGCTGGATTGAGACGGTGTTCGACAGTTACCCAAGGTAGTGACCCAAGCAAGATAGTGCGGCCCGGCAATAGTCAGAAAAGTATTCTGTCAGGCAAACCAATAGTCACAGTCAGAATGACTGAGGAATCGGAGTAATAGCGCGCTGATGCAAATCAGCGGGCTCAGGCAACGCTTGAATAAATCAGACGAATTTCATCTCCAGCTGCGGCAATTGCACGCGGCCCTCGGCATCTCCGAAGATTATGCCAGCCAGTGTAAGCTGCCCCTGTGCCCGGAGCCCGATAGTTTGGTGGACACTGAACTGGATTTCTATCAGCGTCCGCAAAAACTCACCCAGGCCGCATTCGATGCCTGGACAGCCATGAAAACCGCGGCAACTGAGCAGGGCTTTTCACTGTTCCTGATCTCGGCATTTCGTGGTCTGCAATACCAGCACGACCTTATCGCCCGAAAACTACAGAATGGACAGACTATCGAACAGATACTTGTCGTCAATGCCGCTCCTGGATTCAGTCAGCACCATACGGGATGCGCGGTAGATGTTGGTACTTTGGGATGCGATGCCCTTACCATCGAGTTCGAAAATACCGACGTATTTCAATGGCTTAAAGAGAATGCGGGGAGCTTTGATTTTTACATGAGCTACCCCCGCAATAATGCTTACGGGATCGATTATGAGCCCTGGCATTGGTGCTTTCAGCGACCGAGCCAGTAGCTTTAGACAAACGCTTTTGAAAGAGGTAATCTACAACTTGTACTAGAAAGGAGAGGGGATGTTAGAAAATAATCATCCGGTACTCGTTAGACAGGGGGTCCTGAATACGTGCCTGTTTAGTGTCCCGACTCAAATTCAATTTTCTTCCCGTTGTTATGCGTTCAGCAAAACAGCCGCCAGCTGTTTAAATCACTTTAGTTTCAAATCATGGGTTCATATTGTCCGCAATAGGGTTCTTGCTGTCTGCGTCGGTGGCGCAAGAAATTTACTCTGCAATTGGGATTGAGAGAAGAATTAGAAGTTATTAATTGATCAAGAACAAATCATTATTGTTTAGAGGAGGTAAGAATAGACGAAGGCTGAATATGTAATTCATAAATTGAAGAAATCAGGAGGTAGTACTTTATGACTAATGCATTCCAAATTGTATTTCACAATATTGATCAAACAGATGCCATTAACGAGGCAGTGCGGAAACGAATCGACAAGCTGGAGCGTTTTTGTGATCAGATTATCACCGGTCGCGTTGTGCTGGATTCGCCGCACAACAATCATCACAAAGGCAAGGTATATTCAGTCGGAGTGGAAATTCATACTCCCAATCTGGAAGTCCGTGTCAATCAGGATCAACACGATAACCACGCCCACGAAGATCTGTATGTCGCAATCAGAGACGCATTCAATGTTGCCGAAAGGCAACTTCGCTCGGTTGATAAAAATCATCGAGCCACACCGCTACCGCTGGAAGCGGAAATGGGCGAGTTGGAGGAAGACGCTCTGCTAGAGATACTGGATGCGAGCGATGACGAAGCTGCAGCGTAGCAGATGAGTGATATGACGATGGAAGAGGGTGGCGCAGCCGATAAGCAACGGCGACTGGAAATTGAGGCGGCGACTTTCAGGCGATTGTTAGTGCATTTGGATGAGCATAAGCAGGTGCAGAATATCGATCTGATGAATCTGGCCAGCTTTTGTCGTAACTGTCTGTCGAAATGGTATACCGCTGAAGCCAAGACGCGGGGCCTGGAGATGGACTACGAGAATGCCAGAGAGATTGTCTATGGTATGCCTTATTCAGAATGGAAATCCAAATATCAATCGGAGGCTACCGCTGAACAGCTACAAAAATTCAAGCAGCATTCTGACTAGGTATTAGCTGTTGCTGGATTTTTTTCCCATTTCTGCCTTGCCGTCAGCTGACGGCGGCGAGAGCAGAAGGATCTGCAGGCAGCAGGGGATTCGCTCATTGAATTAACTGCTGCGTGTTTTCCGCCAGGAATAATTTATTCCGAACCAGGCCGCGATATTCATTTGGCGTGACTTTGTTCAGCTTTTTGAATAGGCCGGTGAAGTAACTGGCATCCTGATAACCAACCATATCGGCAACTTCGGAAATCGCCAGATTACTTTGTTTTAACAATTCCTTGGCATGATCGATGCGCAATGCCTGTAGATACTGCAGGGGCGTGGTGTTGGTCGCCAGCTTAAATCGACGATTCAGTGAGCGCACACTGAGTTGAAAGCGGGAAGCGAGTTCGGCAATCTGTATCTGTCTTTGAAAATTGTCATACAGCCACTCCTGTACCTTGATGATATCCTCGTCATGATGGCTTCTGTTCTGATCCTTGCTCAACAATAACGACTCATAGGAGCGCTTCAACTCATGCGTAAACTGACGTGAGATTTCGTTGGCTATAGATTCTCCGTAGAGCTGTTGCACAAAATGCAACATGATGTCTCGAACCGCGTTGACACTTCCTGTACAAAATAGATTGTCGGCGCTGGTGATGAAACGTTTGCGTTGTAATTTGACCCGCGGATACTGGCGTTGGAATTCGTCGAAGAACCGCCAATGGGTGGTAGCTACTTTTCCATCCAGCAGGCCTGCCTCTGCAAGCAAGAAACTTCCCGTGACGGTCGAACAGATAATGCTACCGTTCTGATGTTGTGTCTTCAGCCATTGCTGCATGGCGGTTAATTGCTTGACCGATGCGCGGGGGTTTCCCCAAACTCCCGGCACGAAAATCAAGTCGCTGTGAGTGATATCCGACAATTCTTTCTCACACTGAATGTTCAGGCCACCGCTGAGGCGAATAGACTTGTCAGAAATCCCTGATACCAATTCAATTTTGACCAGCTTTTCTCTTTGTTTTCGGGCTCTGGCAACATCATTCGCGGCGCTCAGCATTTCGAGGGGAATGGTAATAGTAGAGCCAAGGGCTCTGGGGACGGCAATAATCGTTACCTGCTTCATCTTGAGGAAGCGGGATTAATAATCGATAGCCAGCACATAGAATTGCCTTAAGCCCTCGGGTGAATTGATTTCTATTTCACTGCCGACCTGTTTGCCTAGCAGGGCGCGCCCCAGAGGCGCATCGATACTAATATAGCCAAGTTGTGGGTCCAATTCATCGGGACCAACCAGCCGGTAACGAAACGATGACGCTTTGTCATCTTCGAGCGTGACATAAGCACCAAAATAGATTTTGCTTCTGTCGGCAGGTGGCGCTGAAACCACCGTCATTTCTTCAAGCCGTTTACCCAGAAATCTGACTCGGCTATCAATTTCGCGTAGTCTTTTTTTGCCATAGATATATTCAGCATTTTCTGAGCGATCGCCTAGAGCCGCCGCTTCGGAAACAGATTGAGTCACTATCGGTCTCTCTACCTTCCACAGCCGATGCAATTCAGCCTTCAGGGTTTTCTCACCTTCTGCGGTGATGTATTTTGAACCGGGTTTCTGTGGCGGGCGGTATCTGCTCATGGGGTTTTATCAGGATAAGGTAACATTGTTTAAGCTTCCCGTTCGAGGCCAAGTATTAATTGATTTTCGTCTTTCGAAGTTTCATCCTCGGTTTGCTTTGGCATCAATCTTACGCCCATGCCCAGCAGTCTCACCGGCCTGTCGCCGCGCGCAAAGCCCTGTTGGCAAAGATTTTTAAAGTTTTCCGGGGCAGTTGTTGCAGAAAGCATTTCCACTGTCGTGTGAACAAAATCATGGAATTTAATTTTGATGAATTGTTTGTGGATTTGATAGTCATCATCCAGTTTTCCCAGCCTCTTCGCCAGCCTTAAATTGAGATCGGGTAATTCGTCAAGACAATGGGCTAAGCAGAGCAAGTCTACTGCGTAAGTGTTCTCCACGCTTACCGATTTCCTAATCCGCTGCGTTTGTACCGGGCGATTATCAATGCCCAGACTCAAGTCATGCAGACGATCACCAAAGCTGCCAAAGTAGTCGCGTAATTTTTCGACGCTCAGTTGTCTGAGATCGTTGCAGTTCTCTATACCCAGCCGTTTCATCTTGCTGGCGGTGACTTTACCGACCCCGTGGAGTTTTTTTACTGGTAGTTTGGCTACAAATTCTTCAACTTGCTCGGGGGTGATGACAAATTGGCCGTCAGGCTTATTCCAGTCACTGGCAATCTTTGCCAGAAATTTGTTGGGAGCAATGCCCGCTGAGATAGTTATCCCCACTTTCTCATGCACTTCGCTACGAATGGCTTCGGCAATTCGGGTGGCGCTACCCTGATATTGATTTGAGAGGCTGACGTCGAGAAAGGCCTCGTCCAGTGATAAGGGTTCGATAATGTCCGTGTAATTTTGAAATACGGCATGAATCAGATTTGATGCCTGACGATATTTTTCCATATCGGGACGAATGATGATCAGATCTGGGCAGCGTTTGCGCGCCGTAGCGGAGGCCATGGCAGAATGGATGCCGAATTTCCTGGCGGCGTAATTGCAAGTGGCGACCACTCCGCGGCGATCTGGCGATCCCCCAACGGCAATAGGCTTGTCTGCCAGATCAGGATTGTCGCGCATTTCTATGGAGGCATAGAAACAATCGCAGTCGCAATGAATTATTTTGCGTGGCAGGCTCATTCCACTTTAAGTCTTGGCAAATACGAATTTGCACATCAGAGTTGGCTCTACTGCCAAAACTACAACAGGTCTCGCCACAAGTAAATGTGTTGAGACCTGATCCTGGTTTGTGCTGTGATTAAGTGTTGTTTTTTTCAAATTCTTGCATGAAATCTACAAGAGCCTGGCAGCCTTCTCTCGGCATGGCATTATAAATCGAAGCTCTGATGCCTCCCACATTGCGATGCCCTTTTAGAGCATATAGACCGCGGGCAAGTGCCTGGGAAAGAAACTCATCCAGCAGATCGGGATTGGTCAGATTAAACGTCACGTTCATCGCTGAGCGATGGTCTATGTGAGCCGTTCCCTGATAGAAAGGGGAGTTGTCTATTGCCGCATACAGCAGCGCCGCCTTGCTCTCATTTTGTGCCTCGATCGCATCCAGTCCGCCCTGATCGCGCAGCCATTCCAATACCAGCTTCATCATATAGATCGCGAAGGTATTATTGGTATTCGCCAGAGAATGTTGATCCGCATAGGTTTTGTAATTCAACAAGCTAGGTGTTTCTGGAAGTGCATGACCGAGCAGGTCGTCGCGAATAATCACGCAAGCCAGACCGGCTGGCCCCAGGTTTTTTTGTAAGCCTGCGAATATGATGCCAAACTTGGAAATATCTATTTTTCGAGATAGCAGTTCAGAGGTCATATCAGCCACCAGAGGAATCTCGCCGGTATCCGGGAATTGCTGCCAGCGAGTGCCGTAAATAGTGTTGTTGCTGGTGATGTGTACATAGGAAGTATCCGCATCCAATGCCGCCGCATCAAAAGCCGGAATACAGTTGTAGTTAGTTGCTTCGCTGCTGGCGAGGGTGGTGATATTGCCGTAGCGGGCGGCTTCCTTGGCGGCGAGCTTGGCAAAATTTCCTGATTCAACATAGGCTGCTTTTCTCGCGGGCAGCCGATTGATTAGATTCAATGGTACGGCAGAGAACTGCATCTGCGCACCGCCGTGTACATACAAAATTTTGTAGTTCTCGGGAATGCTTGCCAGCTCGGTTAAGAGTGCGTCGGCTTCATTGATAATTGCATCAAACTCTTTAGAGCGATGGCTGATTTCAATTACCGAAGCCCCCATGTTGTTGTAATCGAGGAATTCTTGTTGTGCCTTTTCCATTACAGCTGTAGGCAACATGGCAGGCCCGGCGCCAAAATTAAAAATTCGTGTCATTGTTTCATTCCTGTATTATTTGCATTTCTGCTACTTGCAGTTGCAGTAGTTAAATTCTCAGCCTGTTAATTCACAGCCCCGTAATTCACAGCTCCGTAATTCGCCGCGTATAAACTTACAACAGCGTGACTTTGATGACATTTTCGATGCCCGCAATAGCGGACAGTGCATCCCCGGATGGGGTCGCTTCCAGATCGATCAGGGTGTACGCAATATCTCCTCTACTCTTGTTGAGCATATCGATTACATTGATATTTTGGTCCGCCAGTACCGAAAGGATTTGACCAAGCATTTTCGGAACATTCTTATTACAAATCGCCAGGCGAGTACCTTCGCTGCTATTGCTGGAGCGATCTAAAAACAGATTGGGAAAGTTAACGGAATTTTTAATATTTCCGTTAGCAAGAAAATCCATTAATTGGTCGGCCGCCATAATGGCGCAATTCTCTTCTGCTTCATCGGTGCTGGCGCCGATGTGAGGCATGGAAATCACATCGTCTCGTCCCATGTGCTCGGGGCGGGGGAAATCGCTGACATATTTTTTCAGCTTGCCGGATTCCAGGGCGGCTAATAAGGCCTGTGAATCTACAATTTCATCGCGGGCAAAGTTGAGTAAACAGGTCCCTTCTCCCATTGCCGCAAACAATTCTTTATTGATCAGACCGCGAGTCGAATCGAGAACCGGCAAATGCAGTGAGATAAAATCGGCACTGGCTACCAGGGACGTAATATTCTCTTTACGCTCAACCTGGCTGGGAAGGCGCCATGCCGCTTCCACTGACAGGGCGGGGTCATATCCCAGAACTTTCATGCCAAGACTAATTGCCATTTCCGCAACCATCGAGCCTATTGCGCCAAGACCAATGACTCCCAGCGTTTTGCCGGCTATTTCACTGCCCTTGAATTTTTTCTTCTCCGTTTCCATTAATTTTGACAGCTCGGCAAAATCAGAAATTTCGGTCTGCGTGCTGGCGAAGTTAATGCCTGGGATAATGCCGCGGGAGGCCAATAACATTCCACACAATACCAGCTCTTTTACTGCGTTGGCATTCGCGCCCGGGGTATTAAATACCACAACACCCTGTTCGGTGCAGGCTCCAACGGGTACATTATTGGTGCCAGCCCCCGCTCGCGCCACGGCTTTCAGACTCTGATTAATAACGCCGGCGTCCAGTTTGTGGCTGCGCAGTAGTATGGCATCAGCATCCGCCACTTCGGCTCCGATTTGGTACTGCGGCTTAGGGAATCTCTCCAGGCCTCGTTCCGAGATTTGATCGAAGGTTTGAATTTTATGCATGTGAGTTCCTGAGAGTAGTTGATACAAGTGTTAGTTTTTCGTAACCGTTATTTCTTTGCAACTATAGCCTGACGCGAATATCCGTGGTTTTCGCTAACAGAGTGGAATCATCTATGGTTTCATCTATGGTGGTACGGCAGACCGAACCGGCATTTACTGCGGAAAAGCGGGAAAATTAAAGCCGGCAATTATGTCGCGAATTGAGTTGGAATTCCAGCTGCAATTCCAATTTTTAGGGCTATCTATTGTGCTTTCCCTGGCTCTGGCGGTTTGGTCTGACAGGGCTACGGGTTATGATTGTCCTTTGCCAGCGGAATTCAGCATATGAGTGAATTTGAAGCGGGGTTAGCGACCCCGGTAGGCGATACTTCAGTGCCGGTCAAGCGAATCCTGGGTCGCAACCCGGGCCCAATGACGGGCCCCGGAACCAATAGTTACTTGATTGGTCGCGATAGGCTGTGTTTGCTTGATCCAGGGCCGCGAGATGATATTCAGCTCGAGAGCTTTATGCAGGCCATTGGCGATGCCTGCCTGGAATATATCCTCATTACCCATACCCACCCGGATCATTCCCCTGCGGCGCTTAAACTGCAGCAGCTAACCGGGGCCAAATTGGTGGGTCTGCCGGCTCCGCCGGTGGCTGGTCATGACCAGACCTTTGTCCCCGAGCGGCAATGGCAGGACGGAGAAATTATCGACTGCGATGAATATAGCGTGCAACTACTGCACACCCCTGGTCATGTCTCGAATCATATTTGCTACCTACTTATCGAAGAGCGAATGCTGTTCACCGGAGATCATGTGCTGCAAGGCACGACATCGGTAATACTGCCGCCGGATGGAGATATGGGAGCCTACTTGAATTCATTGCAACGCTTGCAGGGGCTTGGACTGCGAGCGCTGGCTCCTGGACACGGTGATATTATGCACGAGCCTGAAGTCGAGATTGCAGGGCTAATAGCCCATCGTCTAAAGCGAGAGCAGAAGGTGATTGCGGGGCTAGTCACGCTTGGCCGCTGTAATCTGGAGCAACTGGTATCGATAGTTTATGACGATGTCGCGGCGCATCTTATTCCCTGGGCGAAAAAAACCTTACTCGCTCATTTGATCAAGCTGGAGCGAGACGATGTGCTGACTGTCGTTGATGATTTCTGGCAATTGAAGTGAAAGCGACCTTGAGAGAGTACAGGCTGTAAATGACAGAGGTGCATACAGAGGTGAGTACAGAGGTAAATAATGCAGAGATTCAAAGCTGGAACCTGTACATGATTCGATGTGGCGACGGCAGCTTGTACACAGGAATTACTACCGATGTGCCGCGTCGATTGCGTGAGCATGAAAACAATGACAATAAAAATAAGGGAGCAAAAGCATTACGCGGCAAGCAGCCCCTGACATTGGCCTATCAGATTAGCGCCGGCAATAGATCGGATGCACTAAAACTGGAGTACAAGATCAAGCAGTTGGGCAAGGCGGCAAAAGAGCAAATCATCAAGCGGAATTTCGAGTTAGATGAAATGCGAAAGTGGCTAATGAAAGCTTGAAGAAGGCTATGCAGATACTTGAAGAACAATTGCATGCTGAGGTGGCAGAGCGAGGCATCGGAAAAATTCCAGTTGGTATTAGTAGTTGCTTGCTGGGAGAGCGGGTTCGCTATGATGGCGGGCACAAGGCCAATTCCTACGTAGCGGAAACTTTGAGCAACTATTTTGAATTTCGCAAGTTTTGCCCGGAACTCGATATCGGCTTGGGCGTGCCTCGAAAACCTATCCGCCTGACGCGCAAGAACAGCGGCAGAATTCACTGTATCTCCGTTGACGATTCGGGCCGAGACTATACCGAGGCGCTGACTCAGTGTGCCGACGCACAACAACATTGGCATGAGAAACTCTGTGCTTATATTCTGAAAAGCGATTCGCCAAGTTGTGGTATGCAGGGAGTAAAAATTTGCGTCGACACCATGTCAATCCCGGAAGGCGTTGGTGTGTATGCGGCGAAGATGATGGAAAACTTTCCCTGGCTTCCCGTGGAAGAAGAAGGGCGTCTGGGGGATGCAATATTGAGAGATAATTTTATTCAGCGAGTGATTGTTATGCGGCGCTGGCATCAGCTAAATGAGCGGGCTTTTAATGTAGCTGGATTACTGGAATTTCACGCCCGACACAAGCTGATCGTTATGCGTCATGATCAGCTGAGTTATCACAGACTCTCAGAGCTTGTGGCGGCAACGAGCAAGGATAAATTGCAGCAAAATGCGAGTATTTATTTGTTGCAGTTAATGCAGGCTTTAAAAATTTCTGTGACCACAGACTAAGCACTGTTGAAAGCAAACAGTTGATTCAACAGAGAACTTTTGGCGACTTATATGGATTGCTCAGCCAGTGCCTGCTCGCTTAACTGTTCATCGGTTAATGCTTCTTTAATTGGCAGCGGCGCAATTTTGAAATTCAGGAAACCGTAGATAACCGCAACAATCGGGCAGATCAGATTAAAGAAGCAGTAGGGAAGATAGGCAAAGGTGGCTACGCCCAGCGTGCCACTCATATACGCTCCACAGGTGTTCCAGGGTACAAGCGGCGAAGTCAACGTGCCGGCGTCCTCAAGCGTGCGAGAGAGATTTTTCGCATCCAGATTTCGGTTTTGATATTCCAGTTTGTACATTCGCCCTGGTAAAACTATCGATATATATTGGTCAGAAGTAATAATGTTCGCACCTATGCAGGTAAGGACAGTGGTTGCGATAAGGCTTCCGGTACTATGCACGAAAGACAAGGCATAGTTCACCAGGCATTGCAGCAAGCCGGTATGATCCATTACGGCGCCGAATACCATGGCGCATAAAATTAACCAGACGGTGTTCAGCATTGAGCTCATGCCACCACGGGTCATTAAATCATCCAGAGTTACATTCCCGCTCTGTAGAACATAGCCGTCAAACAAAGTTTGCCATATGCCTTTGAATAGCCCTAACGCCACATTGGGTGTGTCTCCCGCCAGATTCAGTACAGCCGGCCGTTGAAATAGCAACGCAAGAACGGCGCCGATGAGGGCGCCGGTAAGAATGGTTGGAACCGGAGGAAGCTTCTTTTGAGCCATCACTAACAAGGCGGCAACAGGCAATAACATGAGAGGATTGATGGTGAAATTGTCATTGATTAGCTGCATGGTTATCGCGAGATCACTCGCGCGGCTATTGGTATCTATGTTTAGTCCAATCAAGGCATACAATAAGAGTGCAATAAATATGCTTGGCAGTGTGGTCCATACCATATGACCAATATGAGAAAATAAGTCGGTGCCCGCGACCGCTGGCGCAAGATTAGTAGTCTCTGACAGCGGTGACATCTTGTCGCCAAAATAGGCGCCGGAAATTATTGCGCCGGCGGTAATTTCCAATGACAGCCCCAGGCCGGCGGCGGCTCCAATCAAGGCGATCCCCACCGTGCCGGCAACAGTCCAGGAACTACCTATGCTCAACGCGATAAGGCCGCAAATAAGACAGCTTGCCGCGTAGAAAATCGCCGGGTCGAGAATTTTCAGACTATAGTAAATCATTGTTGGCACGGTACCGGACAGAATCCAGCTACCGATTAACAGGCCTACACTAAACAAGATGAAAATCGGCTTCAGTGCAACAGTGACGCCCGAGATTATATTTTCCTCGATTTGCTGCCAGGTTTGTCCGTTTCTCCAGCCAATTATCGAGGCAACGATGGCGCCGACACAGAGGGCAATCTGATTAGCGCCAGAACTGGCATCTTCGCCAAACAGGTAAACTGAAAAGGAAAGCAGGCAGATCAACACGAATACGGGAATCAGGGCCTGTAATACTGAAGGTGTTGTTGGCAAAACAGAGGGTTCAGTGCCCGAATGCCGTGATGGTTGCATACATAATCGCCTGTGATTCAGCTTGCAGCATAAAGGCTAGAGCCGCTCTGTGTCTATGACTCGCCCCTGCAGGATAACCGCTGCTTCTACTGCCGTCTGGGGAATGCCTCGTTTCCAGCGGATTTGGGTTATAATCGACCTTTTTCTCCCATAGAATCGTTTTTTGGCGAGCAGGTGTTGAGGGCTCGTAGCTCAGCAAGTGGGTTAATTCCTGTAATTGAAGATTTAGATTTGGCCAAAGCGGTGTAGGCAGTGACGGAAAAATGATAGATATCGAAACTTATATGCTCGACCTGGGGCGTCAGGCGAGGGCGGCCTCTCATGAGATTGCCCGGGCAACAACGGCGCAGAAAAACGGCGCTTTGCTGGCTATTGCCGATGCCATCGATGCTGCCCGGGAAGTGCTGCTGGCTGCCAATCTAGAGGATCTGCAAGCGGCTAAGGCGAAGAATCTGCAGCCAGCGCTAATCGATCGCCTGGAACTGAACCAGGATCGAATCGACGGCATGATCGAAGGTCTGCGGCAGGTTGCCGCGCTGGATGATCCGGTGGGCGCAATATCTGACTTGAAATACCGACCCAGTGGTATTCAGGTTGGCAAGATGCGAGTTCCGCTAGGCGTCATCGGTATTATTTATGAGTCCCGCCCCAACGTAACCTGTGAAGCGGCCAGTCTGTGCCTTAAGTCAGGCAATGCGACTATCCTCAGGGGAGGCTCGGAAGCGATTCACTCGAATCAGGCGATTGCCGCCTGTGTTACCGAGGGTCTGGAAAAGGCCGGCTTGAACAAACATGTAGTACAGGTTCTGGATAGACCGGATCGCGACGCGGTCGGCAAGCTTATTACCATGTCTGAATATGTCGATGTGATCATTCCTCGTGGCGGCAAGGGGCTGATTGAAAGAATTAGCGCAGACGCCAAAGTGCCGGTGATTAAACATCTCGACGGCAATTGCCATCTGTATATTGATGATAAGGCCGACGTGGATAAGTCAATTGCGGTCGCCGTAAACGCCAAGACTCAGCGCTACGGTACCTGCTGCACGCTCGAATCCCTGCTGGTTGCCGAAGCGATTGCCGACAAAGTGTTGCCTGGCTTGTTGCAGAAACTTCTCGATTGCGGCGTTGAACTCAGGGGTTGCGAGAAAACCAGGAGTTTCTCCGATGCGGTTATTCCGGCTACCGAGGCAGATTGGGAAACGGAATATCTGGCACCGATACTATCGATTAAAATTGTTGCCGGCCTGGATGAAGCGATAGCGCACATCAACCAATACAGCTCACAGCATACCGAGTCCATTATGACCGAAGACCTTCACGCGGCTCAGCGCTTTCTGCGGGAAGTAGACTCGAGCTCGGTTATGGTGAATACATCGACCCGATTCGCTGATGGCTTCGAATATGGTTTAGGTGCGGAAATTGGCATTTCAACGGATAAATTACATGCACGTGGACCGGTAGGGCTGGAAGGCTTAACTTCACAGAAATTCATCGTTCTGGGAGACGGTCACATCCGAGTATGAGTTCACGATTAGCGGTGTTAGGAGGGATGTTTGACCCGGTTCATAACGGGCATATCGAAGCGGCTCATTATGCCTTGCGCAAGTTAGGCATAAATCGCTTAAAGATGATCCCCTGTCATATTCCTAACCCCAAGCACAAACCGTCTGCTAACACCGGTGCGAATCATCGCCTGGCAATGCTCAACCTGGCGGTAGCTGATGAGGAGCAAATTGAAGTTGATCCAATAGAAATAAATCGCGCTGGCGTGTCCTATACCATCGACACCCTCATAGCGCTTAAGCCACTGGCAGATTCAGTGGTATTCGTACTCGGCGTTGATTCGTTTAATAGCCTGCCCCAGTGGCATCGCTGGGCCGAGCTACTGGACTTGTGTCATTTTCTGGTGCTGGCGAGGCCGGGTTCGGCGATTTCCCAGAGCACGGGAGAACTACTCGCTATTGAACAAAGATTGGTGCAGACCGCTCAGCAGATGTTTAGCGGTGAAAGTGGAAAAATTATTTACGCAGAAGATTTCAAACTCGACATTTCTTCGACCTCCCTAAGGGCGAAGCTGGCAGCAAGTGCAGATGTTGCGGGGCAATTGAACGCGCAGGTTTTTAGCTACATAAAACAAAACCATCTCTATGGTTTGAGATGATCTCAGCTTGGATTAAATTAAAAGAAGGTGTCGATTGAACAGTAAAAGATTATCAAAATTAGTGGTTACAGCCCTGGAGGATATGAAGGGTCAGTCAATTCGTTGTATCAATGTAGAGAAATTAACCTCAATAACGGATTACATGGTAATAGCAACGGGCACTTCAAGCACCCATGTTAAAGCCCTCGGCGATGCGGTGAACAAGGCCGTTAAGGATGCCGGTGAGCCTGTGGTCGGGATGGAAGGAAGACTGCAGTCCGAATGGGTGTTGGTAGACCTGGGTGATGTCGTGGTACACCTCATGGCGGCACCCATGCGGGAGCTGTACAATCTTGAGGAGCTATGGAATTTTAAGACCCTGTCAGAGAAGGAAGCCGAGGCGGGAAATCCTGATTCGTGAAAGTGAGCTTGTTTTGCGTGGGTACCAAGATGCCAGCCTGGGTGCAGCAGGGAGTTGCCGAATACGAGAAGAGAATTGTGGTTGATTTGGGCTTCTCGATTGTGGAAGTAGCGCTGGCCCATCGCAGTAAAACCGCAAACATTGAACAGTGTATTAAAAAAGAAGGCGATGCATTGCTGGCCGCGGTACCTGAAGATGATTATCTGGTGGCTTTGGATGTGGCGGGCAAGCCTTTCGATACAGAAACCCTGGCGCAAAGAATTAGTGATTTTCGACAAGTTGGACAAAACCTCAGTTTATTGGTCGGGGGCCCCGATGGGCTCAGCAGGGAATGTCTGCAGCGGGCGGCACAGAGTTGGTCTCTGTCGGCGCTGACGCTACCGCATCCCCTGGTAAGAATCCTGTTAACGGAGCAGCTTTACCGGGCATCCAGTATTTTGAAGGGCCATCCCTATCATCGAAGTTAAATCGCCCCGGCGTGCTAGCAGGCTGTTGAAAAACTCACAGCCGGCACAATACGGCGTTAAAATTTGGCTCAAAATGCTCATTTACTACGTGTAAACTCCGCTTTTTCGCCAAATCTTGCCTTGTCTTGCACTCGTCTGAGAGCTTTTCAACAACCTGCTAAATTCGCCGGCTTTGCCGCTAAAATGTCGATTCAGACCCTGCGAATGTGCTTCAATGAGGATTAAACCTGGGTCACAGGATTAACAGAAAAACCCGATTAAACTATTTAACCGGAAAATTGTCCAAACTCTGTGGAGAATCGGCTTCAGCGTACTTTCCGCTTGCCGATTACCCTACTGGCACTTAAGGATGTTGGAATAGTATGGCTGGGAAATGGCAACTTAAAGATCATGAGGCAGAACAGCGGTTATTTAGCCGCCGTCTCGCGGTGGCAGGCGTCTTGGTAATCCTGCTTTTCTCCGCGTTGATCTTCAAGCTGGTTAATTTGCAGATTTCCCAAATCGACTATTTCTCTGCTCGCTCTGATGGCAATCGCCTGCATTCACAATATGTGTCTCCGGCACGGGGATTGATTTTTGATCGCAATGGTGAGCTGCTGGCTGACAATCAGCCAATCTTTAACTTGAACGTGGTGCGAGAACAAGTTGAAGATATGGATACAACCCTGAAATTTCTCAGCACGCTTATCAGCTTAACTGATGAAGATATCGAGCAATTTGACACTCGGTTGCGGCGTAACCGAGTGCCGTTCTCTTCGGTGCCATTGCGCTATGTATTAACCGAGGAAGAAAGATCAAGAATTGCCGTTAATAGCCATAAATTGTCAGGCATCATTATCGAACCAGAATTTGTTCGACATTATCCCCTTGCCGAGTTAACGGCCCATTCTGTTGGTTATGTCTCCGAAATAAATCGTGAGGAACTGGACTCACTTAGCGAGGCTGAACGCGAAAATTACGGGGGCACTAACCACATTGGAAAGACCGGAATTGAGAGAACTTACGAAGACCTGCTGCATGGAAATGTGGGCTATGAAATAGCCGAGAAGAATAACCGTGGCCAGGTTATGCGGACACTTAATCGCACGGATCCAATTGCCGGCAAAAATATAACCTTGCATTTAGATAGCCAATTACAGATTGCGGCGGAGAGAGCTCTGGGCGATTTTCGCGGGGCAATCGTTGCGATAGAGCCATCGACCGGTGGTATTTTGGCGATGGTAAGTAAGCCGGGATTCGATCCTAATCTTTTCGTTACCGGTATTAGCAGTAAAGACTATAGCGTGTTGGTGACTGATGAAATAAATACACCACTATTTGATAGAACGACAAATCCCTACCCCCCAGGCTCGACCGTAAAACCCTTTCTGGGATTAGGTGGCTTGCAAACAGGATTAGTAGATTACGATTTCACCATTGAAGATCCTGGCTATTTCCGGCTACCGGGAGTCAGCTATCGATGGGGTGACTATACCTTGCGTACGGCAGCCCGTGGCGGACACGGACATACAGACCTGCAGAAAGCCATCTTTCAGTCCTGCGATACCTTTTTTTACGATCTGGGTAATCGCATGGGTATCGATACCATGCATGAGTTTATGTCGCTGTTTGGCTTTGGACAAAATTTCGCGCTGGATATAGCTTATGCAAGAACAGGTGTGCTTCCTTCACGGGACTGGAAAAGAGCCAGCCGAGGCGAGCCCTGGTATCCGGGGGACACGATTAATTCATCAATAGGGCAGGGTTTTATGTGGGCGACGCCACTGCAGCTTGCCACCGCAGTGGCTATTATCGCGAACGAGGGTAAGGCGGTGCAGCCCAGAATGTTGAAGGAAGTGGAGGGAGAGCCGTTTCAGCCCATCATCGAAAACCCTGTCCCCGATATTGTATTGAATGACCCCGACTATTGGCGTTATATGGAAGAGGCGATGACTATGGTTGTACATCGACCATTCAACAATGACCAGTTCAGGGATTATGGTACCGCGTATGAGGCAATTGCCCAGGCGGATCGTGACATGCCATACAAGATGGCAGGGAAGTCCGGCTCAGCTCAAGTGGTAGGAATTAGTCAGGACATATCGCAGAATACAGATATTATTCTTTCTGATCTGAATAAAGACCACGGTTTATTTATTTCATTTGCACCGGCAGAAAATCCACACATTGAACCACAAATAGCGGTCGCGGTTTTCGTTGAAAATGGCGAACACGGCAGTAGTGTTGCTGGACCAATCGCCAAACAGATTATCGATGCCTATTTACTGGACATCCTACAGATAGACTTTGCTGCACTGGAAGGGGCAGAAGGCAGTCCCCTGGTATCCCAGATCGATGAATAATCAGGACTTCATACGCCAGTCTGGTGGACTGGGTTCCTCTACTGATAATTTGAAATCCATTTGGCGAGTTATTCACATCGATCCGCCGTTGCTGGTTGGCATTTCAATAATCTGTTGTTTTGGTCTCTTCGTTTTGTTCAGTGCCAGCGGTGGTGATACCGCCGTGGTGCAGAGGCAGGCGCTGACCATGGTGGTTGGACTGGTTGTCATGTTTACGGTGGCACAGTTCAATATATATTTTTTCCGTCGCTGGGCAGCCACGATGTATGCGGCGGGATTAGCGGTATTGTGTTTGGTGCTATTTATCGGGGTCGAAGCCAATGGCGCTAAAAGTTGGCTGGATTTACCCGGCCTGCCAAGTTTTCAACCCTCGGAACTGATGAAATTTATCGTGCCGATGCTAATGGCCTGGTATTTGGCGGGCCGCCCTCTGCCTCCGCGATTTAAACATCTATTCTGGTCAGCCATTATGATTTTGCTGCCTGCAGCATTGATCATAATTCAAAACGACACGGGCACGGCAATAATGGTCGTCATGTCGGGCCTGTTTGTGGTGCTGCTGGCAGGGATACGTTGGCGCATAGTCATTGCCGGTTTCATCGCCTTACTTTTGGCCTCTCCTGCCTGGTATATTTTTCTTGCCCAGGATCATCAAAAGAATCGCATTCTTACTTTCTTGGATCCTTACCGGGATCCTACCGGTGCCGGCTACAATATCATCCAGTCGCAGATCGCGATTGGCTCCGGTGGAATTTATGGAAAAGGCTGGACAGAGGGAGCCCAATCCCATCTGGATTTCATTCCGGAAAGTAATACCGATTTTATCCTGGCGGTACTCGGCGAAGAGTTCGGTTTATTAGGGATACTTTTTCTAATTGCTTTGTATTTATTCGTTCTGGTCAGGGGTGGCTATATCGCGATGTCGGCAAATGACATGTTCAGTCGATTGCTGGCAGGAAGTATTACCCTGACTTTTTTCTTCTATGTTTTCGTCAATATGGCGATGGTCTCCGGATTATTGCCGGTAATTGGCTTGCCTCTGCCCTTGATGAGCCGCGGAGGAACCTCGGTGGTCACGCTTTTTATCGGTTTCGGTTTATTAATGTCCATACAGACTCATGGGCAAACTAAAATCACTTAACTTCTTGATAATTAACAAGTTAGTTAGGATATCTTGAATCATCCGGATGCGGATTCGAAATTATCTGGCGCCGTTTCTCGCGGCAAAACTCGAGAGCGTTAAAATAATTCTCAAATTGGACGCTATTGTTCAGGGGACTCCAACTTTCAGTGGCGCTCCAGGCTCAAGCACAGAGTGAGTCCGGATTGCTCGAATTGCTTTTGCACGTGGTGAAAAATGAACCAAATAATTATTAAAAGTCTGATTTCGAGTTTAGGCTTGTCCTTACTGGCCGCTTGTAGCAATGCACCTGCGCCATCAAGCGCAAGCAATAGTCGATATAGCATTCATCAGGACAGAGCGCCTACGCGAACGCTTAACATTTCTACCATTCCGGAAGTAATCCCTGAGTCTCTTAATCGCACGATGGCTGGAAATAAAAGCCCCTATACCGTGTTAGGCAAGAGTTACCGTGTGCTTACTACTGAAGAGGGATACAGTGAGAGAGGAGTCGCTTCCTGGTATGGCGAAAAATTTCATGGCCACAAGACATCCAACGGTGAAGTTTTTGATATGTATCTGGCGTCTGCCGCGCACAAGTCATTGCCTATTCCAAGTTTTCTTCGGGTAACAAACCTGGACAATAATCGAAGTATTATTGTGCGGGTAAATGATCGCGGCCCATTTCATGGCGATCGCATTATTGATTTGTCCTATGCCGCCGCGATGAAATTGGGTTATGCGGATCGAGGCACCGCGAGGGTTCAACTGGATGCGGTGACTGTTTCCGCTGCTCGGCAGGACAGGCATATTAGTCAGGCCGCCCCGCTTAACAGCGAAAGCCTTAGTGTGAGTCTCGCCGGCGGTAACAAGTATTTGCAAGTGGGTGCATTCCTTGAATTGAGTGCGGCACGCGAGGTTTCGAATCAAGTGGAAAAAATGACCAATGTACCGGTGGTTATCTTGTCGGTAAACACCGCGGATAATCGATTGATACATCGAGTCAGAGTGGGTCCGATTTCCGACCCAGGTGAAATTCGGCACATTACTCGAAGTGTAGTTGCCGCTAACCTGGGAAGTCCGTACACTGTGACCGATACTGATTAGTCATTAACTGGCGCCGGTATCTACGACTCTTATCTCTATTCGATTCGTCACTTCTCATTTAACGAACACCTATTAATTCTAGACGGATTTCTTTATGTCAGCAGAGAGCACACATAATTATGCAAAAATTGTCAGCGGAATGATCAAATTCCCTCTACTGCTTGCAGTAATTGTTTCAGTCAATTTTTCCATTGCCGCACCGGCGATTGTGCCGCGACCGCCTGAAATAGCCGCTAGCAGTTATATTCTTCTTGATGCTAAAACTGGCCAGATACTGATTGAAGAAAATGCCGACGAAGCGCTGCCACCGGCAAGTCTTACCAAGATCATGACGGCCTATATCGTCGTTGAAGAAATCCTCAGCGGGAACCTTTCTCTACGTGACAAGGTACATATCAGTGAGAAAGCCTGGCGCATGGAAGGCTCTAAAACCTTCGTTGGTGTCGATACTCAAGTCGAAGTTGAAGACCTGCTTCGAGGGATAATTATTCAGTCCGGCAATGATGCCAGTGTGGCGATGGCCGAACATATCGCCGGTACTGAAGAAGCATTTGCAGACATGATGAATCAGTATGCCGAAGTATTGGGTATGAGCCAGAGTTTCTTCATGAATGCCAGTGGTCTGGATACAGAGCTGTACTACAACACCATGTCGGCGCGTGATCTATCGCTATTGGCGCGAGCGACTATCAATCGGCATGCGGAATTTTATCCCATTTACTCAGAACGGGAATTCACTTACAACGATATCCGCCAAACCAATCGTAACAGTTTATTGTTTCGCGATCGCAATGTTGATGGCATGAAAACTGGCTGGACAGACGCGGCAGGGTATTGCCTGGTAGCTTCTTCCGAAAGAGACGGGATGCGCTTGATTTCTGTTGTCATGGGTACCGCCAGTGAAGAGGCTAGAGCCGTCGAAACCCAGAAATTATTAACCTATGGTTTTCGCTACTTTGAAACGCACAAATTGTATGACTCTAATCAGGTGTTGACCAATGTGCCTGTCTGGTCAGGCGCGCAAAATTTTGTTGACCTGGGAATCGAGGATGAGGTGTATATTACTATTCCTCGGGGCCAGGCAGAAGCGATGACTGCAACGGTAGATGTGGATGAAACAATTCGGGCGCCTCTGGACAACGGCCAAATTATGGGTGTAGTAAAAGTCGTTCTGGATAATAATATTCTCTATCAGGGCGACGTGGTTACTATGCAGGCCGTTGAGCAAGGCGGCATATTGAAGCGTTTTATTGATTGGATCACCTTGTTTTTTGGCAACCTGTTTTCGGGCTAGCCCGAATATTATGTCGAGTGATAATACTTCAGATGAGGGTGTTCCGGGGGAAGGCGAAGCGGCCCCTTTGAATGCGCCGAAGATCGAATTTCCCTGTCTCTATCCAATCAAAATTATTGGCATAGCCGGTGTGGGATTTCAGCAAGAAGTAATAGCGACAGTTGAAAAATACGCGGGCGAAATTGCCGCCGATCTGATCCAGCTTCGCCCCAGCAAACAACAGAACTATCTCTCGGTACGGCTTATTATTACCGCCACCGGCGAAGATCAGCTACGTGACATTTTCACCGATCTAAAGACTATCCAAAACGTCAAGATGGTACTCTAATTGTGCTGTTGAGGGACTATCAATGCTTTGACGCACAGGCAAACCCTGACACGCGAGACAAGCCTGCCAGGCTGCTAGTACGTCGGCTTGGCTTGCAGGACTACGTGCCAATCTGGAAGTCCATGGGCTATCTGATTGCTCATGCCGATGGCCAGCGGGCTGATGAAATATGGTTACTTAGTCATAAACCGGTTTTCACCCAGGGGCAGGCGGGTAAGGCCGAGCATATTTTAAATGCGGGGGGAATTCCTGTCGTTCAAATCGATCGCGGGGGTCAGGTAACCTACCATGGCCCCGGTCAGCTGGTGGTTTATCTGCTATTAAACGTAAAGCGGCGTAAACTGGGTGTTCGAGATCTGGTAGACCTCATTGAAATGGCTCTATTGGAGACGCTTGAAGCGCTTGGAATTGCCGCATCCACGAAGCCGAAGGCTCCCGGAGTGTATGTGAATGATGCTAAAATAGCCGCCCTGGGTTTGCGCATTAAAAAGGGCTGGAGCTATCATGGCCTGAGTCTCAATGTCAGCATGGATTTGGAGCCGTTCTCTCGCATTAATCCTTGTGGTTTTGAGAATTTGGCGGTCACTCAGATTGCTGATTACACAAGCAATTCAGAAATGTTAATGCAAAAAGTTAGCAAGATATTGAGCAATAAATTACTCCTGAAACTGGGATATTTGGAACACTAGTATGGCTGCGCAGGTTGATGAGTCAGATGACAGATCGTAAACGACGAAATGTATTAGTAGAAGGTGAGAAATTACGTGGAGCCGATAAGGTTCGACGCATTCCGGTCAAAGTTATTCCCACTACTGAAATCTTGAGTAAGCCAGACTGGATTCGGATAAAAATTCCGACGTCCGCCAAAATCAATCATATCAAGCAAACGCTCAGGCAGCACAAACTGGCATCGGTGTGTGAAGAGGCATCCTGTCCCAATCTAGGCGAATGTTTCAGCAACGGAACAGCCACTTTCATGATCATGGGCGAAATCTGCACGCGTCGCTGCCCTTTCTGTGATGTGGCTCATGGCAAGCCAAAGCCCCTGAATGAAAACGAACCGACGGAGCTGGCAAGCGCAATTCGTGAAATGGGATTAAAGTATGTGGTCATCACATCGGTCGACCGAGACGACTTGAAAGATAGTGGAGCACAACATTTTGCCCATTGCATTAGTGAGACCCGGCGCCTGAATCCCACCACCCAGGTGGAAGTCCTGGTGCCGGATTTTAGAGGGCGTATGCAGATCGCCCTGGATATTCTCAAGCACACCCCGCCGGATGTTTTTAATCACAATCTGGAAACGATTCCACGGCTGTATAAGCAAGCAAGACCGGGGGCAGATTATCAGTGGTCTCTGGATCTGTTGAAGGCCTACAAGGCTTGTCGGCCAGATGTAATTACAAAATCCGGTTTGATGCTTGGCTTGGGCGAGAGCATAGAGGAAGTCAAGCAGGTGCTTAATGACCTGTATGAGCACAATATAGATATGGTTACTCTGGGGCAGTACCTGCAGCCCAGTAAGGATCATCTCAGGGTTGAGCGCTTCGTCCATCCGGATGAGTTTAATGCGCTAAGAGAGTACGGAGAGGCGCTTGGCTTTGCGCACATCGCCAGTGGCCCATTGGTTAGATCTTCCTATCATGCCGACAAGCAAGCACATGGTGAGAAAATTCAGAACAGTTAACTTGATTACCTTGCAACTGGTTACTTGATTGATTGATGATGAATATCCCTTTAGCAAAAATTATTGTTTCCCTTTTTGCCTTATCTGTAGCGATTGCGGTAGCAGCGATTATCTCGCTGTTTTCTGCGCGGCTGGGTAGTGAGCCATTAATTGTCAGGGCCCTCATCACAAGCCTTGCTCTCATCGCATTTCTGATCGCAGTCTATCCATTCAATCCATTCTTTACAGGTAAACCTGGCACTTATGCAGTAGCGGTTTGTCTGCCGGTATTTATTTTGCTGCTGATCTACTATTTGTACTTCCTTCCCACTCGGGCAGGTGAAGGAATGTCGGCCGAACAACTTCAAAGCCAGTTAATCACCGACAGCTCAAGCAATGGCATCATAGAAGTGGGCTTTGGTAATCCGATATACACCCCAACCATCACCATTAGCAATCATGAGTTGTTCACCCGTCAGGTGAATGTATTTCTGCGGATGATTGACAGCAATGGCGAAACGGCCTTGTTCAGAGCGGTACGGGCACTGATTCCGGGTTCCAGTCTAAGTTTGGAAGCATCGGTTCAAGGCATGCTAAGCGAGACCGACGGCTATGAATTTAATCCAATTGTTTTGCCTCCTAATAAGAGTGTTACGGGTAAAGTGGTTTTTGTGATTAGCAATCTGGATGATGGGGCGAGTTTCACCGAGGCGCTGGGAAGAGCCTACCAGGCGCAGTTCGAATTGCGCGATCCGGAAAGCGGGGAATTACTATTGGAATTTCCCCTCACTCGAATCTAGCAGAAGCTGCGGAGATTCAGTCGATCGTCTATTCGATCATCATCACTGGCTTGTCGGAAGACCGCTTACTCTGTTTCTGGCTGCAGTCAGCACGGCAATCAAGGATATCCCCGCGCAGAGCAATAAGAGGCCGCTCAGTGTGGCGTTGAAATCAAGCAATACGAGACTAATCATCAGTACAGTCAATCTGAATATTTCCAGTCCCAGTGCGGTGGACTTTGCTTCCAGCCAGACTCCCTGTACATAAAATGAATAAGTCAGGTAAGCCACGGTTAGGGCAGTGATGGAATAGCCAATCGAAGTGGCATTAAGCAAAATATACAGACTAAGAACAATCGTCAGTATAAATTGCACGAAGGTATAGTACCGACTAAAACTTGAAATGGCCGGATCAAACCGACGGGACAAGTCGACTTCTGCTGGTCCTAATTGACAAGAACTCTTCATCCCTGCAGGCTGCCAGCCGGGAGGTTTGAAGCAGATCTTAAATTTATTGGCCATTCCAGGCGCTTTTAAAAAATCCTCGATGAGTCGCCAGTACACATGAACATTTGCCCACACCGGGTTCCAGCTATTCAGGGGTTTGCGCAGGCCAAAGACCACTCTTTCCTCATCCAGTTCTTGCTGAAAGCTGCCAAATAATCTATCCCAAATAATAAATACGCCACCGTAGTTCTTATCCACATAGATCTTGTTGCGTGCATGATGAACCCGGTGGTTCGAGGGAGTCACAAAAACCCATTCCAAAGCGCCAAGTTTGGGAACGTGTTCGGTATGAACCCAGAATTGATAGATCAGGTTCAAGCTGACTACAGTGAAAAGGATTTCTGCAGGAAAGCCGAGAACAAAAAAAGGCAGATAGAACAGGAAACCATAGAAATCGATACTGGTCTGGCGCAGGGCGGTGCCCAGATTAAAATCCTCACTCTGATGGTGAGCGACATGAGAGCCCCAGAAAATCGCGATTTCATGACCGAGTCGGTGTTTCCAATAATACGCGAGGTCATATAGGACAAAACACCCAAGCCAGACCCAGGTCTCATCATCTGCAAGCTGTGTGAGTTGAAATTCCAGGTTAATCAGTTCGAACACCGAGGCGGAGAGACCAAGAATAACCAGACTTTGCAGGCGGCTTAGACTTCCCATCGAAAGACTGTTTATGCTGTCATTGATGCGGTAGGTGTTATTTTTAATGATTAATCCATAGACGAATTCAAGCAGTATCGCCAGAAAGAAAAATGGAATAGCGTAGAGTATCAAGTCCATAATGCAGCGGCTCTAAGAGATATCATTGGCTAGTGTAGCAGATCGATATATTGCAAGCCCCGCCGACGTTAAAGAGTGGTCAGCCGCGCTAGTTACAGCGCTGTAATCGGCTAAGCGCCTGTTTCAATCAGGAGTCTTCCAGACTCGACCCGAGCTTCTTATAATCGGCGATGGCAAGGCCCGCGGCGACGCTGGTAAACGGATCGTGCTCGATGACTTTTCCAGGGAATTGCGCCTCCAGAATTTGCTTCACGGCGGGGATGAGGGAAGAGCCGCCGGTGCGTATTACTAACTGGATTTCTCCGGCATTCAAATTCGCCTTGCTTAAAAGGTCCGATATCGATTGCTGAAATTTACTCAAGACATCACTGATCAGTTGCTCAAAATGTTCGCGACTGACGGCGAATTCGATATCCAGTTCCGGGATGTCGAGGACGGCCTGTTCATGTTCAGACAGTTCCGCTTTTAACTCCTTAATGCACTGGAATACCAAATAGCTGTAATTGTTTTTAATCAAATCATAGAGTCGCTGAAATTTAACGGCGGCTTCGTCGCCCAGACTGATTCTTTGCATCAATGGAGTCGTGTATTTGTTTTGATTGAGCATATAGCTTACGGCCCAATTCAACAGATATTCCTGGTAATCTTCAAAGGGGAATGCGGTTTCGATTTCTCGATCCTCTCCGGCTCGTTTCCAGCGCTCTCCTTTACCCAGCAGCGGAAATAATAATTCGCGGAATAGAACCTGATCGATATGATCGCCGCCCAGACCTATGCCATGTGTCGCAACCACGGTGAATTCCTGTTGTTGGCGTCGAATCACGCAAAGATCCAGAGTGCCACCGCCAAAATCCACGGCGAGTAAAATTTGGTCCGAGACTATCGGGTTTGCATGTAAATAGCTGAGAGCGGCGGCGATCGGTTCAGGGTAGTAACTCTGTTGGCTAAATTCAGCATAGCCATAGGCCTCTGATAACATGCTCAGGGCGGTGTTGTTGCGATTCCCATCGCTGCCCTCAAAATTTACCGGATGACCTATACAGACATGGGTGCTGGAAGCTGATTCTGGTAGTCGTTCAGCGAGATAAGCGTCGATGCTGTTTTTAATACGTAATAACAGCGGTGTAATTAATGCGACCAGCCTGAAGGGCCGATCGAATACCATTAGCCGTTGCGACTTGGTACTTCCTAACAATCTTTTAATACCGCGAAATAGTCTGCCTTGTTGTCCTCCATCGACAAAGGATTGGCCGTAAACCTTTTGCGTGCTGGCTTCCTCGGGAAGACCGCGATCTCCAATTTGACCGGTTGAGGTTCTGACCTCGCCAAGCACTTCGGCACTTAATTCAATGGTTCTGCCGGTGTTACTCTCGATGTACTGGTTAATAGCACTCTGACCAGTCTTTATTTTGAAGTCACGATCGATATAGGTGGCAGATGGCATTACCATGGAATGCTTTTCCAGCTGAATCAAGTGAATATTGTGACCGTCAAATACGGCGGCAGCGCTATTACTGGTGCCGTAGTCAACGCCTATTCCTATGAAGCCTTGCTCGGAAGAAGTCCGGTCTGCATTTTTTTCGCTGGAGTTCGTAGTGCTGGTGCCGAATTCGGGAAAGGAAATCTGATGATTAGTGCTTGACAACAATAGACCTTATTTTTGATACAGAACGATAAGATAAAAACCCATAGGCTCAAACGGCAACATGGGCTGATTGAAAAGCCGCACATTATGTCATATTTGAGCTGCAAAGCTCCAGCTAATTCCTGTCGTTAAGGCATGGATAGCCTAAAATGGACGGGCTCGAGATTGGGGGATAAATTCTCCATTGCTGTGGCTTCAGGACGGCCTCAGGCCGCGCAATCATTCATCAGGGAGCGCATCTATTGAGAGTTGAATCTTGGTGGAACTTAACCTATGCTCCTTCGGTCAGATAAGGGTTGAGTACAAGAACCGCGCATTTCCAGGAGTTTTCATGACCGTAGTATCCCGACGCAATTCAGGGAACAGCATCCGCTATTCAATTTCCACTTTGCTACTTTGCCTTTCAGTTGCTTTTGCCAATACTGCCCTGGCGGGCACTATTGTCAGGGTAAGTAGCAGTATCGGGGACTATTCCATCGAATTGGTGGATGATATTGCCCCGGCTACGGTCGCCAATTTTCTCAATTATGTCGGTCGTAATGATTACAACGGCACCTATATCCACCGGGCGGTGGATTTCTTCGTGGTTCAAGCGGGCGGCTACCGGTTTCAACCATTCGTGGGCCCTATTGATGTGCCCGAAGATCCACCTGTGACTAATGAGTTTAGCCTGTCCAATACGCGTGGCACGGTGGCGATGGCGAAGATTGACGGGGACCCTAATAGCGCAACGAGCCAGTGGTTTGTCAATCTCGCTGACAATAGTGCCAATCTGGACTCCAATAATGGAGGATTTACCGTCTTCGGCAACGTGCTTGGAGATGGCATGACAATACTCGATGCCATCGATAATCTGCCTTTTGTCAATTTAGGGGGGAAGGCTTCAAATGCCCCTTATATCACCGATGTCTATACCAGTCCCGCAGAGTTTGTCTATATCAATGTCGAGGTGGTAGAGCGATTCAGCTCCGCTCCTCACCTGTATGAAAGCGCCTCAGGTTTGTGGATTACTTCGGTTGATGTGGATGCAGGAGCCGAACTTGTTAGCCTGAATTTTAATACCGTTGATTCGGCGACCGAAGTGATTATCCAGGCTAATCTGGAGAGCATTATTCCCCGTAGAGATAGTTTCGACGGGATTGCCACTTATTCAACAGCCGATACGCGCTTGCGCATTCCCAGTCTGGAAGTAAATTTAAATGGCTCCTTGAGCGTGGTATCGAACGTGGTGTTCGTGCTCTCAGATGCAAGCCTGTCTCAATTCACGCTGGAATCTTATGATCAATAAGAAGAGCCAGGAAACCGATCCGTAATGGCTGCGCCCAGAGGGGAGTTTACCTCCCGGTTTGGATTCTTAATGGCCGCCTCGGGCTCGGCGGTAGGTCTCGGCAATATCTGGGGTTTTCCTACGAATACGGCTTCCAATGGTGGGGCGGCGTTCTTGATCGCCTATCTAGTCTTGACCTTCGCGCTGGCCTACCCGGCCTTGATGGCTGAGCTAATCATCGGCAGGCATGCTCGCTCAAATGCGGTAGCCGCACTCAAGGCCATTGCTCCAGGCAGGCCTAGCCGCTTGCTCGCGGTATTCATCGGGCTAATGGGCATTCTCACCGTCAGCTTTATCTTGAGCTTCTACGCCATCGTCAGCGGCTGGATGATCGCCTTCTTCTTTGACCCTATTGCACGTTTATTGGGCATGGAAGGTCTGGCTCAGTGGCTGGTGCAAGACACGGCTATGCGCAATTCTATTTTCGTGATTGTTTTCATGCTGCTCACTATATTTATCATTAGTGCCGGAGTTAAGGACGGCATCGAAAAATGGTCTTCAAGACTGATGCCTTCGCTGATACTGATTCTGCTTTTGTTGATACTTTATGTGTTTACCCTGCCGGGGGCCATGGACGGTTTGCGGGCTTATTTAATCCCCGACTTTTCTCGTATCACCGATCCTCAATTACTCGTGGATGCGATGGGCCAGGCATTCTTCTCCCTGTCACTGGGTGTGGGTACGATGCTGGTGTATGGCTCTTACATCAGCAAGGATGAAAACCTGCCGGTTGTTGGCAGCCTGGTAGCACTGTTGGATGTTGGTATTGCGGTGTTGGCAGGATTATTAATCTTGCCAGCGATGTATGTGGCTCTGGCCAACGGGGTTGAGATTTTCGATGCATCCGGTGGGCTGATAGCCGGTCCGGGCTTGATTGTTTCGGTACTGCCGGCATTATTTAATAATATGGGCGCTGTTGGCATTCTGGTGGCCGCCGCATTTTTTGTATTAATGACAATAGCCTCATTAACCTCATCGATTTCCATGCTGGAAGTTCCTGTCGCCTATAGTGTCGAGAATCATGGGGCAGGGCGGCGGACAGCCGCGCTGGCAATCGGTTCAATAATCACTTTGATCTCACTCCTCATCGTGTTTAATTTTGATCCCCTGTTTGATCTTGTAGTCAACTTTACTACCGAGCGCAGTCAGCCGCTACTGAGTCTTTTTATTTGTATCTTTGTGGCCTGGATTTGGCGACGGAATGATATTCTCGAAGAAATTAAACAGGGCTGTCCGCAGGCGGAAGCTGGCCTATTTTGGAAGATCTGGCCATTCTATGTGAAGTTTATTTGCCCTGTCGCGATTCTGGTAGTCTACTTTCAGTAGTCTTTAGCAAGCGCTGCTGGAAGCTGTTAGCAATTGGGTTTGTGTATAGCCGTGTTTGTGATGCATGGGGTATGCTAGTCAGAATCAAGCACAGAAAAGCCGCTACAGGCATTTCGATTCGAGGTTTCCCAGGAGAATCAAGCTATGTCTATAAAACTGTCCGTTTTACCTCCGTCACCGGCATCAGGAATTAGCAGAAGCAGAAGAAGATTCTTAACCGGCGTTTCCGTTCTTCCCGTAGGATTCGGTCTGGGTCTACTCCCTTCTTTTTCCAGTGCCGCCGAATCCAGTATTGCTTCGAATATAAAAGCGCTTACTTTCGATGTTTTCGGAACCGTTGTGGACTGGCGTTCTTCAATTATCAGAGAGGGTCAGCTGCTGTCCGCCAGGAAATCCTTCGCTGTTGATTGGGCCGAGTTTGCCGACCGTTGGCGCTCAGGCTATGGTCCCGCCATGAATAAAGTGCGCACCGGTGAATTGCCCTGGACCAAAATTGATGACCTGCATCGAATGATTCTGGATGAACTGGTTGTGGAGTATAAACTGGAAGGCCTCACCGAGGCTGAGCTGGATGATTTTAATCATGCCTGGCACCGCCTGTCTCCCTGGCCCGATACAGTAGCCGGGTTGAATAAATTAAAAACGAAATTCATTATTACCACGCTTTCCAACGGTAATGTCTCTCTGCTGACGAATATGGCCAAGAATGCCGGAATGCCCTGGGATGCAATTTTTTCTGCGGAATTATCAGGACATTACAAGCCTGATCCTGAAGCCTATCTCAAGGCGGCAGACCTGCTTAGCCTGGCTCCCGAACAGGTCATGATGGTGGCGGCGCATCCGGGCGATTTGAGATCCGCCGCCGCCGCAGGACTGAGAACAGCGTATGTCATCAGGCCATTAGAGCGGGGGCCTGGGCGACCGGTTAATACCAATCCAGACGGTGAGTTCGATTATACGGCGAATGATTTCCTCGACCTGGCGCGGCAGCTGGGAGCCTGAATTTGTCTTTAATCAAACTCGAAGACTCGACTAAAAAAGAAATCGTCGGGAAATTGCAGCTTTATTTCAGTGACGAGCTGCAACAGGAAATTGGAAGTTTCGATGCCGAATTTTTATTGGATTTCTTTGCCGAACAGGTAGGTAATTATTACTACAATCAGGGTCTGGCAGATGCGCTGAAAACCTTTGAATCAAAAATCGATGATTTTAGTGACAGTATTTATCAGCTTGAAAAGGACACAGGCAAAAAACCCACTGACTAGCGATTAACAGTCCGTAGCGGGAGACGAATAAAAAACTCGCTGCCAGTATTTTTCTGTGATTCGAAGGTGATTTCCCCGCCTAATTTTTCGATCATGCGTTTCACGATGCTCAAGCCCAGGCCAGTACCTGGCGCTTGTTTCTCCGATTGGTCTTCTTCGCGGGCAAATTCCTGAAATAATTGTTGTTGAAACGCTTGGCTCATACCGCGCCCCGTATCCTGAATGCTGATTTCAATTCCCAGCCGTCGCTGGAAATAAACCGCTTTATAGCTTAATAAGATGCTACCTTTTTCGGTGTAGGTAATCGCATTGGTGATAAGTATAACGAGTATGTGTTGCAGGCGGGACTTATCGGAGAGTACCAGTAGATTCGAAGCAGAAAATTGCGTGTTGAGTTGCAGGCCTTTATTCGAGGCTGACGGTGACATCAAGGTCTGTATTTCATTGAGGAAATGGGACATTTCAATCAGTTCTAGCTCAAGTTCAAAGCTGTCCGATTCCAGTTCTGCCATCTCCAGCACATTGTTTATCAGATTGTTTAGATGGTCACTTTGCCGTATGACTGAACCTATGTGTTGTATCGCCGTCGCATCCAGATTTGCGGCTTGAGCGGCCAGCAAGCGTTTCGAGTTAGACAGGATCGAGTGTACCGGGGCGAGGAATTCTCGGGATACATTTTTCAGGAAATCGCCTTTCGCTTTGGTCTGGTGTCGAACGTCATTAAGCTCGTCTCTCTGCGAACGAATAAATTCGACTACCGACAGCAGAAGAAAGATGCCGGCCAGTATGGCTATTACTTCTCCTGCATTCTGAAGTGAAGCTCCTCTTTCCACCAGTCTAAACTTGTAAGCTAACAGTGTGGTATAGGATAGAATAATGAGTACCCATGATGAGACTAGGTACATTGCCGCTTTCGAGCCCTGAATCGCCGTAATAGTCGCCATAAACAACACGCCGATCAGGACCAGCAGGGCGAGCAGCAATAACGGTACGACCATATGGGCGGTGAGCTGCTGAAAGGGGATAAGCAGAAAGAATAGAGCCACCGGTAACATGCTATAGGTCAGAAATCGCAATACTCTGTTAGCCATATCCTGGTACTGATGGTGGAAGCGTAAGGAGCGGCCGATCATACACAGGCTGGCGATTATTCCAGCACCAGCGATAAGCGACAGACGATTATTGGTCTCAACACTCTCTCCCCAGAACAAAATCCTCCCCAGCCCTGTCTGGCACATAAGAAAAGCGAGTGCCCCCGCGAAGAAAAGGGTTATTCCCTGGAATTGTGCTTCTCGGGTATAGATATAGAGAATCAGGCTAATGCAAAAGAAGGCCAGAAAAAGAACAATCAGCGCGCCACTAAAAACTAAGGGTGATTGTTGTTCTGCGGTTAGCAGGGAAATTGTGCTCAGTCTTAACGGTATTTCAACGCCGCTAGAAGACGTTACCCGGAAAAATATTCTTGTCTGCCCGCCCTTATCCGCTAACTCGAAGGGTATAACCGGAATGCGATAAGGAAATTTTTGTTGCGAGAAGGGGATACTATCCCCGGCCAAAGCCTGGCTGACAATTGCATTGTTTTGAATAAAATAGAATTCGATTTTGTCCAGATCCGGGGTGTTCAGGCTTAATACAAGATCTTCACCGAGCAACGGCTCCCCGCTTAGGTTGATGGAGAACCAATGCGCTGAATTGGACATGCCAAGTGTGGGGATCGATTGACTGGATCTCTGCCAGTGCGCCGCGCCCGCCAGTATGTCATCGATACTTAGCTGGAGAGTGCTATCTTCATAGTAATCCAGATATTGGCCCAAATTAATCGGTAACTGTTTTTCTGAGATATGCAATTCTGCGGCTGACACAGCACTACCATAGAGTAACAGTGAGATGAATAGCGCAAATACCGCAGAATTCAGATTTCGCCGTGCGTGTATTCTCAGAACCAATAAAGCTGTTAAATAATTACTCAAGTTCACCTGCATGGCGCCTTAATCACAAAATGCGCAGGCATTATATGACACCTCGATCGTGTTCGTGCCTGCGAACTAGGGGTTGCACCGGGCAGATATCGGCCATTGTTGACTAATATTCCAAGGCATGGGAAATTTCGTGCCTGTTGGGATGTTTAAATCAGGGTGAAACGCGATGAAATATCAATCAATTGGACCGGTGCTTGCGGGATGCCTTGTTGGCGCCATGCTGTTAACTGGCTGTAGCGAACCGGCGACAGTAGAAAATTCCACGCTTCAGGTCGGTAGGGATGCTGTCGTTGCGTCAATTGAGCCGCGAGTAGAGGCGGCGAATCCTTTTTTTGAGGAAAGCCCCTTGTATTTGCATTACCCCGAATTTGATCGTATTGAGAATGCCCATTATCTGCCTGCCTTCGAGCGAGGCATGGCAGAACAAATCGCAGAGGTTAGTGCTATCACCGAGCAGTCGGCCGAGCCGACGTTTGAGAACACGATACTGGCGCTCGAGTTGAGCGGGCAACTGTTAAATCGTGTTTCAGCGGTATTTTATAGCCTGTCAAGCGCGCACACGAATGATGCTATCAGAGCACTGGAGCAGCAGTTGGCCCCCGAGCTGGCGGCCCACGATGACAAACTGGTGCTCAACCGGACTCTGTTCGCGCGTATTAAAACACTATTCGATCAGCGTGCCGCCCTGGAACTGGATGCCGAGTCCCTGCGGCTGCTGGAACAGTATTACATTGATTTTGTACGTGCTGGTGCGGCACTGAATTCTGAGCAGCAACAGCGGATGAAAGAAATCAATGCACAGACTGCCGTGTTACAGACCCAGTACAGCCAGAACGTGCTCAGCGAAGTCAATGCGTTAGCGATTGTGGTGGATTCCCGGGAAGAACTAAGCGGCCTCAGCGAGGGAATGATTGTGGCGGCCGCCGAGGAGGCGAACTCCCGTGAGTTGCCCGGCAAGTTTGTAATCCCCTTGCTGAATACCAGTGGTCAGCCCAGCCTGTCGAATTTGCAAAACAGGCGTCTGCGGGAGCGCATACATACCACATCCCTGTCACGTGGCAGTCGAGGGGGTGATTTTGACAACCGAGAGATACTCTCCAATGTACTGCGTTTACGCGCAGAGAGGGCCCAGTTGCTGGGTTATGCCAATCATGCGGATTATGTGCTGGAAGACGCAACGGCGGCAACGGTAGCGGCGGTAAATCAGCGACTCTCTGAATTGGCCCCGGCGGCGGTGGCGAATGCCATCCGAGAGTCCAATGACTTGCAGCAAATGATTATCGATGAGGGGCAGGATTTTGAATTGGCCGCCTGGGACTGGCAGTTTTATAGCGAAAAACTCAGAGCGGCGCGCTATGACTTCGATGAGAGTCAATTGCAGCCGTATTTTGAAATCGACAATGTACTTAAAAAAGGCGTGTTCTTTGCCGCCGAAAAACTGTATGGAATCACTTTCCAGGAACGCAGCGATCTACCGGTTTATCAGGAGGATGTGCGAGTATTCGAGGTGTTTGATGCGGTGGGAACCACGCTGGGAATTTTCATGGCAGACCCTTACGCGCGTGCAACAAAGAGGGGTGGGGCATGGATGAACGCCTATGTCTCGCAGAGTAATTTGATGAATACGCAGCCAATAGTCGCTAATCATTGGAATGTTACCAAGCCGCAAGCGGGTGAACCCGCGCTGCTCACCCTGGATGAAGTAAACACCCTGTTTCATGAATTTGGCCACGCCTTGCACGGCTTGTTTTCGAATGTTGAGTATCCTTATTTCGCCGGTACCCGGGTGCCTCGAGATTTTGTCGAATATCCTTCCCAGGTAAATGAGATGTGGGCAACCTGGCCCGAAGTTCTGGAGAATTATGCACGGCACTATGAAACGGGGGAGCCGATGCCGAGAGAATTACTGGACAAGGTCTTATCCGCGCAGAAATTTAATCAGGGCTTTGGTACCACAGAATATTTGGCGGCTTCTATACTGGATCAGGCGCTTCATCAATTAACACCGGAGCAGGTGCCGAGCGCCGATGAGATTGTGGCATTCGAAGAGAATGCTCTGCGCCGCGCAGGAATAGACCTGGATACGGTGCCGCCTCGTTACAGAAGCACCTATTTTTCCCATATTATGGGAGGCTATTCAGCCGGCTATTATTCCTATATCTGGAGCGAGGTACTGGATGCCGATACGGTTGAGTGGTTCAAGGAGAACGGCGGATTACGGAGAGAGAATGGCGATCATTTCAGACGCACCCTGCTATCCAGAGGAGGTAGCGTCGATGCAATGAGCCTGTTCAGAAATTTCAGAGGGCGGGACGCAGACATCGCGCCTTTATTAGAGCGCAGAGGTCTTAATTAGCAAAAGATCTTAACTAGCAAAAGGTCTTAACTAGCAAAAGGTCTTAACCAGCAAGAGGTCTAAGCAGCAAGAGGTCTAAGCAGCAAGAAGTCTTAAGCTGACAGGATGTAGCAAGGGTTTGCTCAGCTGGATTGTCTTCGTTGCGCCGCAGGGCTGCCGCTCAATCTTAACAGCATCAGGCTAAGCTCATCCCAGGGATTGGCGCTCGACATGCCCTTGATAGATTGATCGATCAGTCGGGCGTGGTCGAGTAATTGCCATATTGATTCGCTGTTGATTCTTGCCAGTACACTGGCAACGGCCTGTTTGCGATTAAACCAGACCCTGGCGGATTGGATGATGGCATTGACTCCCTGCCCCTGCTGTTTCTTCTCCAGCATAGGTAATAGACTTCGAAATTCTCGAGTGAGGGCGCCGAGTATCACTAAAGGATAGACTCCTTCATTGCGTAATCCAGCGAGCATTTTTTGCGATCTCACAGTGTCTCCCAGCAGCGCGGCATC
>JABMOK010000032.1 GCA_013204155.1 Pseudohongiella sp.
CTCCTGGCGTATGAGGAAAGCTTCTACTTACCCCCTTGTTTCCATTAGCGGACAATGCATCTTTAAAATTGATGGAAGAATATTCAACCCTTATTAACACCTCTCCCTCGGGAAGTTCGTTAATATCGCGTTCGGTAATTTGCCCGCTGTATTTGTCTCCGGGGAGCTCTGTAATCAATAAGGCTTTAAATTTCTTCGGTATCTGTGACCTTGCTGGTTTTTCCTCTTTTACCGGGATTTCCACCTTTTCTGCTTTTTTAAATTTTTCCAATATTTTCAACTTGTCATCCCCTTATTCTGTAAATATTGCTCGCTTGTTGCTTTTAGACAAACTGTGATTTATTGAAATTTATTTGTTGACGATTTATTAAGCCAATTTGAAAAAAGTTTTTCGGTCGTGGCCTGAAACACGGCCCCCAGTTTGTCCTGTATCGTCCTGTGGATTTCATACTCGACTTCAAAAACGTCGGCCGATTCGCACGCCGCTACAATGCACTCATCACTGGTTTTGATTTCATCCACCATATGTCGTTCTTTGGCCTGCATGCCAACCCAGGTTTCACCGGTAGAAATTTTGTCGATATCGACACTGGGGCGGTGATCTTTGATCCACTTTTTGAATATCTCATGCATGGTATCGACATCTTCCTGAACCTTGTCCCTACCTTTTTGAGTTATTTCACCAAATTGCGTTAACGTACGTTTAAACTCGCCCGCACTGATGATCTCATAATCGACATTATGCTTTTTTAATGCACGATGAAAATTAGGCAACTGTACCAGCACACCGATAGATCCAATGATTGAAAATGGCGCTACAATCAGCTTATCCGCCAGGCAAGCCATCATATATCCGCCGCTGGCGGCGACTTTGTCGACGCAAATAGTAAGCGGGATATTTTGATTTTTAATACGTAACAACTGTGATGAGGCCAGACCATAAGCATGCACCATACCACCGGGGCTTTCCAAGCGTAACAGCACCTCGTCTGATGGCTCAGCCAGAGACAAAATCGCCGTTATTTCTTCTCGCAGGGAGCTGACTGCTTCGGCCGCAACATCACCGATGAAATTTAGGACAAAAACACGCTTTTTACGCGTTACCTGATCACTCGCTGTATCGCTGGCAGATTCTTTGCCCTGTTTGTGCATTTCCTTATGCAATTTGCTCTTTTCTTTTTGCTCAAGTTTTGCCTGCTTTCTTTCGCTTTTGTGAACTTGTTTTAACTCGTCTTTTTGCAAAATAGAGTGACGTAACACATCCTTCATATCTTCGATGTGGTCATTCAGCGGGGTGACTTTAATCATCCCCTTCTTCCCGGCTTTTTTATGCCGGTTTCCACTGGCAGCCAATGCGCCAACCACGATCACTATAGCGATCACTATGGTCACCGCCTTAGCGAGAAACATGCCGTACTGGATAAAATATTCCAAACGTTTTACTCCTGTTCTGTCAATTTTACTGATTACGAATTGGACCACGTTTTAGTGCATAACAAGCCGGTCTTTGCGTTTTCCTCTACAGCTTAGTTACTTTATTCACGAAATACTCAATAAGCTCACCGGCAACGCTGATACTTGCCGATGGCACATTCGGCAGCTTATCGATATCGTACCAATGTGCTTCGGCAATTTCCTCGGGTGCCGGGTCGATCTCACCTTGCTTGTAATCGGCGATAAAGCCTAACATTAGTTGCGAGGGGAATGGCCAGGACTGACTCTTGATATAGCGAATATTTTCAACATCGATATCCACTTCTTCCTTCACCTCTCGTATAACTGTTTCCTCAGGAGTTTCTCCAATCTCCATAAACCCTGCAAGACAACTAAAAAATCCAGACTTGAAACGGGAACTTCGCGCCAATAAGAGTTGCCTGCCTCTTGCCACAAGAACGATGACACAAGGATTTATACGCGGAAAATAGTGTTTTTGGCAAGTTTCACAGACCACTGCTCTTTCTGATGGGTGATGGACCGTTGGCTCGCCGCAGACGCCGCAATATCGATGAGAATTGTACCAGTCAAGTAGTTGGCTCGCTCTACCAGCCACGGCGAATCCACTATTATCATCTAATGAAAGCAGGCTTCTAAGCGGCTGGCTCTGGGCATTCTGTATTTCGGCAAGGTCTTGACGCGTATTGACGGCAATGATCGAAGAACCGGCTTCGTCTTCCAGCACTATCAAATCAGCGTCTTCGAGAAGCCTTGAGTCAATTTGCGAGCGACGCCATATAAATTCGTCTGCCCGAACTAATATCTGAGCCTCATGGAATACTACAAAACGATCTGAATTTCGCAGCTGCCCGATTGCTAAAAAATGATTCCGCTGAGACATTGAGCAAATTCTCTTTGCGGCAATTTCCCGCCAATTATTATCAAGGAAAAATCCGTAAAACAATTCTTGTGGAAACGGCTATGAAGAATCAGAGCGGAACATTGGGGTGGTGTTACGCCTTTCGGCGCAACACCCTGATCAATTTACCCTTGATAGTGATGCGCAAAGAAATCAAAGAATGTAACCATGATTATCGTACAACTTACCAAGGTAAGCAGCATCACCGGCAGGCCTTTCCTGAACCACAATCCAGGTGTAATAGCGAGGCTCGGATCACCCGCATCTTTCGCCATTTTCTCTGAAATCGTCACGATGAATACGTTCGCGGTGGAGCCCAAATGAGTTCCATTACCCCCCATGCCCACACCCGCCGCTAGTGCCCACCAAAGAGGTGTGACGTTAATACCCTGACTTTCCATTCCCAGAATGATCGGAATCATCGCTGCAGTGAACGGAATATTATCGATCGCCGCCGAGAGAATCGCCGATACCCACATGAGCATTATGGTGGCAGTCAACAGGTCGCTCTCAACGAATGGAACAATAAACTGGCCGATATATTCCAGGAATTGACTGTGTTCTACACCGCCGACAATGATGAACAAGGAGATGAAAAACATTAGCAGCGCTAACTCGGTATGAGCAAATGCTTCTTCCATATCGATATCTTTGCCAATAAATACCAATGCGGTTAAGCCAAGCGCAGTTACGAACCACGGCTCCCAATCCAGTCTGCCGTGCAAGATAAAACCAATTACCATTACGCCGAGTACCGCGAGTGACGCATACCAGGTCTTGGGATCTGACAAGGGCTGTCGATCGCTTAGGTCCAGTTCATGGGCAGTGACCGAGAGCTCTTCTTTAAATAGATAGCGAAGGAAAAGCAGAATAACGATCCAGGCAACGAAAACCATGCCACCCATATGAATGATGAAATCATTAAATCCGATGCCCGCAGCGGAACCAATCATCAAGTTCGGAGGATCACCAACCAGGGTAGCGACGCCACCGGTGTCTGATAACAAAGCGGCCGCCAGCAAAAATGGGATTGCACTAACCCGTAAAGACTGGCAAATCAGGATGATAAGTGGTCCGAAGATAACCACGGTAGTGACATTATCCAGTAACAAAGACAAGACAGTAACCAGCGTGCCCATTAAGGCCATCAATAGGAACAGTCTGCCCTTACTGTAATCTGCAATAGCATAGGCCATTTGTTGAAAGCCACCGGTGGGAATCATGATGGCAACGATAGTCATCATGCCGCCGAGCAGAAATACCACCTTCCAATCAATCGCATGGACTGCCTCCTCGCCATTATAAAAGCCGAAGACCTGACCGGCCAGGATCATAACTGCTGCGCCAGCCATGCCGCATTTAACTCGATGTATCCCGTGAACACCTTCGGTAAATATCGCAAGAAAAGTCAGGCCCAGAATAATTCCGGAAACCATCATTTCGGTGTTCCAAACAAGCGTTTCCATATTAGTGCATCCTCATCGAGTTACTGTTCTTATTGTATTACGTGGTGTTTACACCACTGTTTGTCATGTTTGCAACGGCTCTACTACTGTCTACTACTGAACAGAGAAGCCTTTGCCAAGCCGTCTATTTCCCCCTGCTTATTCTAAGCAGAGCATCCGGCACAAAAGCGCTAAATACTATAGCTTCTGCGTAGTCTATTCAAGACAAACCGACTCGATTTCGTTCCAGCTGTCACCTCTGGATTAATGCCCAGCCCCGCTATTATTCAGTTTCCAACTGCAACCACAGACAACCTTCTTCGCTGCTATCGTCGATCTCCTGAAGCCGCAGCCGGTGCGCGTCCAGCTCTGCCTGACTGGCTTGAAGCACGGCTATCGGGGGGCGGTTTGAATCCAGTTTTCCAGCTCTGCGGCGTCTGCGGGAGTGTTCCGATTGCTCCTCTTTTAGTAGCAAACTCTCCTGACCACTGGTCATCAGCAGATAGACATCGGCAAGAATCTCCGCATCCAGCAAGGCACCGCGCAATTGTCGCTGGGTATTGTCTACCTCGTAGCGTTTGCAGAAGGCGTCAAGACTATTACGCTGGCCGGGATGCTTTGCTCTGGCCAGCAGTAGAGTGTCGAGCACAGTGCAGTAATCAGCCATTAACCGGACTTCGGAGTCGGTATTTTCCAGTTCACGGTTGAGAAAGCCGATGTCGAAGGGTGCATTATGAATGACCAGCTCCGCCCCACTAACGAATTCCATAAAATCGGCTTCAATCTGAGGAAAGCGAGGCTTATCCGCCAGAAAATCCCGTGTTATTCCATGCACCTCGATCGCTGCCTCATCAATATCCCTGTCAGGGTTCAGATAGCAATGGAAATGCCTGCCGGTAAGTTTGCGATTCTCGATTTCTACACAACCGATCTCAATAATTCGGTGACCCTGTGCGGGATCCAAGCCTGTGGTTTCTGTATCCAGTACTATCTGCCTCATCGGGACTTATCTACTCCAGTGTTGAGTCATAATTGGCACTCAAGTTCATCAATTCCGAGATTAGCTAAATCGTCGGCTATTTCATTTTCGATATGGCCACTATGACCTTTTACCCAGGTCCACTCTACCGTATGTTGTTCGATCAGTTCATCGAGCTGTTTCCACAGATCGACATTTAGCACCGGTTTCCTGTTCGCTGTTCTCCAGTTACGTCGCTTCCAGTTATCCATCCACTCGGTGATACCCTTGAGTACATATTCAGAATCAGTGGTAATCATCACCTTGCAGGGTTTTGTTAATGCCTGTAGACCTTTTATTACCGCAATCAATTCCATCCGATTATTGGTTGTCATAGGCTCACCACCATACAAGCTCTTCTCGGCTCCTCCAAAGCGCAGCAATGCCCCCCATCCACCTTTACCTGGATTGCCGCGACAGGCTCCATCTGTATACATTTCAACTAATTGTGCCACGTGTACACCCTGAATAATCTAGAGAAATGCCTGGCATGGGGAAATCAGTGAATCTTCGCCCGAATATTTTCTGCCGCTGGCATAACAGAAGCCCGTGCCCGCAATGCGCGCCAGCGCGGGAATATTGGCGTCAGTGGTATCACTTGTTTTACGCAGTGAATAAAATAAACACCCCCAAGAGGACTGTGCAGGCGATTTCCAAGTTTCTCCAAACGTGGCGCGTGCCTGAGCAAACTGGAGAATTTGAGCGGTAGGAAATGCAGGCCGTAGCTGACAGAGTCAATATGAAGATCTAACAATTTCAACCAGTCAGCAACCCTTCCTTTCGCGATAAACCTGCCTCGCCAGGGAATATTTATCCGCCGTTTAAATAACTTCAATACACCCCAGGCGCTAAAGGGATTAAAGCCCAGAATCAGCATATGGCCGCCAGGTCGCAATACTCGCGTTACCTCTCTTAGCAATCGGTGACTGTCTTGCGTGAAATCCAGGGCGTGGTGCAGCACTACCACATCGATACTATCGCTCAGCAGGGGCAATTCTTCGTTGTCAGCCACTGCGTTTTTTGAGCCAGCACGGTGACTAGGCGCGAACATGATTTTATGCCCTACAGGACTATCTTTAATAAGCGAGTGTTCCTCGCTGAACCCCACCTGCAAAATGTGGTAGCCAAACAATTTTTCCAACACCGGCTTTAGGACGTCTATTTCCGCTTGTAGTACCGCTTCTCCCTGTGCCGACTGGAACCACTGCCCCACCAGAGTCGATAGCGTCCCCGAATCAGGCAGCCCGCGTAGCAAGCGACGGCGAGTTTCATGCTTGGAGTACAGATTCATTGAGCCTCTTTTGATTGCTTAATGCGTGATCGTTTTCGATAGGTGGCAGTTTAATCGCAATCTCGGGAAAAATTAAGCGATATACACGATCAATGTTGTCCCATTAGTTTAGTTATCCGACTAGCTTGTGAGAAGAACAGGCCGCAGCAGACGATGCTTGCTAGCGATCGCATCCCCGCACTGAATATCGAACCCATACCCCAGCTAACAGCAATTTGGCTTGTATTCGGCGAGTTTCCTTATATCATGTTGTTTTTATCGATACTGTAGCCCCTATGATC
>JABMOK010000033.1 GCA_013204155.1 Pseudohongiella sp.
GGTTAGACACCATATAGGGATGGTTTTTCAAAAACCCAATCCTTTCCCAAAGTCGATCTACAAGAATGTAGCCTGGGGGCCAACTGTCAATAAACACGAAGGCTCGATTCCTGAATTGGTTGAGCGATCTCTAAAGCAAGCCTCTCTCTGGAATGAGGTAAAGGATCGACTGCATGACTCAGCGCTGGGTTTGTCTGGCGGGCAACAGCAACGACTCTGTATAGCGAGAGCATTGGCGATGGAGCCTAATGTGTTACTTATGGATGAGCCCTGTTCAGCATTGGATCCTATTTCCACGGGCCATATTGAAGACCTTATGTATGACCTGAAATCCCGCTACACAATCGTTATCGTTACTCACAACATGCAACAGGCCGCGCGCGTCTCGGATTACACCGCGTTTTTGGAAATGGGCAAGCTTATTGAATTTGGTGAAACTGATCAAATTTTCACCCGCCCTGAACAGAAACGCACTGAAGAATATGTCACTGGTCGTTTTGGATAAGCAGAGAGAAAACTATGTCACGACATTTACAAAGAGATATGGATCGACTCAAGAAAGAAATATTGCAACTAGGCGATATGGTTGAAACCGCCATCAACAACGCCATTCTTTCTCTCAATGATCGTCGCCCGGAGCTGGCAGAGCTGGTTATTGAGGAAGAAAAATACATTGATGAAAAAGAAGTATCAATCGAGGAGGATTGCCTGAAAATCCTGGCGCTACATCAGCCGGTGGCGATGGATTTGCGCTTCATTGTGGTGGTGTTAAAGGTAAACAACGACCTGGAGCGAATGGGTGACATCGCGGTTAATGTAGCCCAGCGCGCGCTTTTCCTCGCTAGTAAAGAACCTATTCCAACTCCAACCGACTTTACTGAAATCATGTCAGTCAATATTCGCACCATGGTGCGAAGCAGTCTCGATGCCATGGTAAAGCTGGATGTGGATTTAGCGCGCCGGGTGATAGCTATGGACAACGAAGTGGATGATATCAACCGACAAATGTATGTGGAATTTCAAACCCAGGTGGAAAAAGATCCTTCCACCATCAAGCGCGCCCTCGGCTTGCTTTCGACTTCCCGTAATCTTGAAAGAATAGCTGACCTTGCCACGAACATCGCCGAAGACGTGATATTTATGGTGGAAGGAGAAGTTGTTCGCCATAAGTAATGTGCCGCAAGCGCTGTTCTCACTTGCAATACCCTGGCTTTCGATCCAGCATTTCCCTCTAGTTTTATTTGGATATAAGGTCTGAAAATGGCCAGCAGTGTCTACTTGACGCATCTACACTCTGGAATCCAAATTGCAGAGGATCAAGCTAATGCCAACTACCCGATTCAGAATCCAGGCGATACCTCGTCAAGTATACGAGCCATTCTTGGAATTAAGTGATTTAGAACTAACTCATTACCATGCCAGATGGATCGTGGCTGAAGCCGATCTGGAATTCCCATGCCGGGTTTCATTGCAGGATGCCAAACAAGGAGAGCGATTGCTTGCAATTTCACATCTGCACCATGACAGTGCATCGCCTTATAGAGCCGCCGGCCCCATCTTCGTGAGGAAAAATTGCGAAACCGCACGTCCCGAGATAGACGAAGTTCCCATTATGTTACGGCACCGATTGTTGTCTTTACGAGGATACAGTGAGGACGGGAATATGCTCTGTGCCCAGGTTGTTGAAGGCAGCAAATTGGAATTTTCCATCGCCGATCAATTTCAATTTGCTGCCGTGAAATATCAACACATACACAATGCCATGGAGGGTTGCTTCAACTGCGCTGTACAGCGAATAGGCTAAAATAGATCCGGGGTCGCAGGGCTTGAAATCACTGCCACGGTTAGTTGTCACCATGCCGCACTGGACTTTCCCTGAGATATTGATCTGGATCGAATTTTCCCCCGATTGCCCCCGATACATTTCAATAGCTGATGCATATCAATTTTCAAAATAAATTCATCGTTACACTTTCCAACTTGCCACACTCTTTCAGAACATAATAGTTGCGAGGTATTAAATGAAACGATTAAGCATTGCCACTCTCACAGTTAGCCTATTTTTAGTCCTTTCTGCTCCTGCATTTTCTCATGAAGCGGGGGATATTATTCTCCGCGTCGGAGCGACCTCGGTGGCGCCGGATGAAAGTACCAGTTTAATAAGTGCCGCCGCTACTGGCCCTCTCAGTGGTACCGGAGCAGGAGTCGGGGATAGTACCCAGCTGGGACTGAACCTTGTGTATATGCTCTCGGACAATATCGGTATCGAGGTTCTGGCGGCGACGCCTTTCGAGCATGACCTTACAGCCAAGGGGCTCGGCCTGCACGGATTTTCTACCACCGACCTGGGTAGCAGCCATCAACTTCCTCCCACCCTAACTCTTAACTACTTTTTAGGTGGTGCCAATTCTCCGATCCGCCCCTATATTGGAATAGGAGTCAATTACACTACATTCTTCGACAAGTCACTTTCCAACCAGGCCAAATCTGAATTGGGAGCAAGTAATCTGGAGTTAGATGACTCATTTGGCTTGGCTTATCGCGCAGGAATCGATTTCAATATCGGCGATCGCTGGATACTCAATGCTTCACTGTGGAATATTGACATAGAAACAGATGCCAGCTTTAACTCAGCGCTGGGCAAGGTTAAAGTGAATGCGGAAATAGATCCCTGGGTGTATATGGTGTCCCTCGGCTATCGTTTTTAAGACCGACGCACTATTCAGCAAGATTTTCTCAAGCTCGGGGGTAAAAACCTGAGCTTTTTTTAGAGTGTTGAGCCTGCCCCCTCAATCGAGCTCATCGAGTGACTCTGCTACGGCATTGACCAGCCCATGAATCTGTTCCTCATCGGCTATAAACGGTGGCGCCAATTGGATCGTGTCTGCTCCCCATCGCACATAGAAGCCCTTCTCCAGACACTTGAGCCCGACCTCGAAGGGACGCTTCAGCGGTTGCCCCGGACAATGGGCCAGGCTAATGCCTGCGGCTAAACCATAGTTACGAATATCGGTAACAAGGGCACTCTCTCGCAGACCATGAACTGCGGTTTCCAATACCGGAGCCATTGCCTTAACACGGTCCAGCAGCTTGTCATTTTGCAGAATATCCAGTGTCGCCAGCGCCGCCGCGCAGGCGACGGGGTGGCCAGAGTAGGTATAGCCGTGGGGAAATTCGACCATGTAATCGTCACCACCCTTGTGCATAAAAGTGCTGTAGATTTCTGCGCCCACTACCACCGCCCCCAGGGGAACAGTGCCGTTGGTGATTTGCTTGGCCAGAGTCATGATATCCGGCGTGACAGCAAATTCTTCAGCCGCGGTCATCGATCCCATGCGGCCGAAACCGGTAATCACTTCATCGAAGATCAACAATATTTCGTGCTTGTCACAGATTTCTCTGAGCCGATTGAGATAACCCTTTGGTGGCGGCAATACACCTGCCGTACCAGATAATGGTTCGACGATTAGGGCTGCAATATTCGACGCATCATGCAATAACACCAACTGTTCCAGTTCGTCGGCTAAATGAGCACCCACTTCGGGCATGCCCCGGCTGAATTTGTTTTCCTCCAAAAGCGTATGCGAAATATGATCGGCATCGACGGTTTCGCCAAACAATTTTCGGTTAAAAGCAATTCCACCAACACCGACACCTCCATAGTTCACACCGTGATAGCCCTTCATGCGACCAATGAATTTAGTCTTGCCCGGTCGACCTAAGGTGCGCCAATAGCCACGCGCCATTTTCAGCGCCGTATCGATAGCCTCGGAACCAGAATCTGTAAAGAACACATAGTCGAGACCTGAAGGTGTCAGTTCTACTACCTTGTTGGCCAACTCGAATGACAGGGCATGGCCATATTGAAACCCCGGCGAGTAATCTAACTCGGCCATCTGCCTGCTGACAGCGGCGGTGATTTCCTCGCGGCCATGACCGGCACCACAGGTCCACAGTCCTGAGAGTCCATCGAATATCTCGCGACCCTCGGTGTCGGTATAATAGGCCCCCTTGGCCGAGGCCATAAGTCGCGGATTATCCTTGAACTGTCGATTGCCGGTAAAGGGCATCCAGTGTGCTTCGAGTTGTTTTCTACTCAGAGTCAAACGCCACCCCCTTAGTTTTGTATAATTTATTCATTTATTAACCGACCAATTAGTTGCTTGCAACTGACTCTACGGCTACCTGCACGCCTTCGTCCTTAGCATGCCCGATGCTTGCCAGATCGGCGCGATATTGTGCTTCCAGCTGTTTATCCGGCCACATAATACTCACCACATATCCAACCAGCAAGGCGGACAAAAAAGAGGGCGGCATCGTTTCCAGAGCGGTGAAATAGGGACCAATGCCGTCCATCGACTGCAGCACAAACTTACTGATCAGGGTCATGGAAAAACCGGTAATCATGGCGGCGATGGCCGCTCTTTCGGTAAACCGCGGCCAAAACAAAGACAGAATGATCATCGGACAAAAGGTGGCAGCAATACCCGCCCAGCCAAATATCACAAACCAGAAGATAGTTCGGTCCGGCGATAATATTGAAACGAGAATGGCCAAGCCCAGGGAAGCGGCTGCCAGAACAATTGTTATGCGCCGGCACAGTCTGGCGGCATGACTATCGCTTAAGTCGGGATTGATAATTTTTTCATAAAGATCGTGCGTGATTGAGCTGGCGGCCATCACCAATAAAGACGATACGGTGGACATAATGGCGGATAAAACTGCAGCCACATACAGCCCAACCAGCAAGGGTGGAAAAGTGTAGGAAACCAGTTCGGACAAAACATTCTGCGCGCCGTTACCCAATACGGTCTCCGCTTCCACGCCCTGAGTAGTAAAAATATACCGACCCAGGACACCAATGCTGACTGCCGAGAAATCCACCAGTAGCGTAAATAGCATGGCCACCCATTTGCCGCGATTAATCTGCTGCTCGCTGCGGATAGCGATAAAGCGAACAAATACCTGGGGTGAACCCATGAAGCCCAGGCCGATTAACATCATGCCAATTACCACCGACATATTCATTAAACTAAACCCACCTGCCCCCCACATATTCACCAGACCGGGCTCGATGGCGGATAAACCAGCATAAATAGAGCCACTGTTAGAGAGCGAAAGATAGGCCACCGCCGGCAGCAGCAGCAGACAAATTAACATCATCGCGCCTTGAAACATGTCGGTCCAGGCGGCGGCGAGAAAGCCACCGGCGATGCAGTAAGTGGCCACCACAAAAAAACCTACCACCGCGCCCACGTGATAGTCCCAATTCAGAAAAGTTTCGAAAGCTGACCCAGTCGCATCGATCTGGGCCGAGATATAAATCAGCACGAAAACGGTAAGTACGATTGCCGATACTATTCGCAACACATTGGTTTTCGATCTAAACCGATTCACCATGTAGTCGATGACAGTAATCGAATCGTATTTATCGGTGAGACGCTTGAAACGATTTGCCATCAGAAACCAGGCAACTCCCACGCCGAGCAGTTCTCCGACCACCACCCAGTAGGTGCTAAAACCAAGCATCGCCCCCATGCCGGTTAGTCCTAACAGTAACCAGGCTGATTCACCGGTGGCCTGAGCGGAGAAAGCGGCAACCAGAAAGCCGAGCGATTTACCGCCGATCACAAAGTCTTTCATACTCTTGACGCGCTTGGAGGCGATGTATCCCAAACACATCAAGATGCCGACATAAATAACAATCATCGAATATTTCTCGAACATATTCTCGCCCCGGTCAGGCTCTGACCGTTAAGATAAAATTAAGTGACTGAATAGTACCTCTCACGCCCACAAGTTTCACCTACTGAGCTTGTTCGATGGCCGCAAACCCCTATAATGTTCTGCTCCGCTGGTTCCAGCAGACCATCATTATTGGATGTTCTTCATGTCACCGCTAATCTTTAGCGCCGTAATGTTTGCGGCTTTTCTTCATGCCTGCTGGAATGCCCTAATCAAAGTCAGCGGCGATCGTCTGGTTATTATGGCGGTCACTACTGCCGCTTCTTCCATTCTAGCTATCCCGATTCTGTTCCTGCTGCCACTTCCGGCAGTTCAGAGTTGGCCCTATCTTGCCGCATCCGCCTGCATTCACACTGGCTACATGCTGTTGCTGGTAAAGGCCTACGGATTTGGCGATTTTGCCCAGGTCTATCCGCTGGCCCGTGGTTCGGCACCACTGCTAACAGCTATCCTGGGATTCTTGCTACTCAATGAGAGCATGCATTCAAGTGAAGTTTTGGGAATGCTGTTAATCGTATGCGGAATTTTTGCACTGGCTCTGGAACGCAGTGCCGGTGTCTTACAAATGTCGCGCCCGGCGCTGGTTTATTCGCTATTGACCGGGGTCTGCATCACCGCCTACTCCCTGGTGGATGGCACCGGCGCGCGGCTATCCGGCAACAGCAACAGTTTCACGATGTGGATGTTTCTTCTCGATGGCTTTATGGTACCTATCGTTGCCTGCACGCGACGCCCAAAGAAGCTATTGTTGAGCACGATAAGAAGCGTGTGGAAACCAGGCCTTGTAGTGGCCGTGTTATCTACCATCGGTTATGCGATTATTGTCTGGGCATTTAGTCAGGAGCGAATCGCTCCGGTTGCGGTACTGCGAGAGACAAGTGTACTGTTTGCCATGTTGATCTCGGTATTTCTAATCAAGGAAACCTTTTCGCCATTGCGATTCGGAATCATCTTGTTAATTTTGAGCGGGATCATATTGTTAGGAGTCTAGAATTGTTCGACACCCAGTGTATTGTCAACCTGATTTCATCGAGCCCGTTTCTTTGCTTAAATGAATGCTTATTTGAAAACCAATTACTTTGAAAATCAATAGCTTTGAAAATCAATTGCTTTGAAAATCAATAGCGAGATCGATCCAATTGCCTACTAGTTCCCTCATTAGCCTGCTAGGTTTGCTGCTGATTTTAGTTGCGGTGATAGTTCGCGTATTGTTCTGGCCCGGCTACCGATTGCAGCGTATTCAAAACAAAGCCTTTGCAGACAATTGGTTGCAGATTCTTCGCCGACGCCTGCCCTTTTACCCATCACTTCCTGTTAATGCGCAGCAGAGACTGCAAAACCTGATCAAGGTATTTTTGCATGACAAACATTTTGTTGGCTGCGGCGGACAGATAATCGACGACGATATTCGAGTCACCATTGCCGCTCAAGCCTGTCTGCTAATTCTCAACAGAACCGACAATCCCTATCAAGATCTCAACTCAGTTCTGGTGTATCCCTCAACCTTTGTCACCACCAGAGAGGTACGCGATGAGCAGGGACTGGTCTCTACCAATCATACGGCCCTGTTGGGGGAGTCCTGGAGCCAAGGCAAGGTGATTCTAGCCTGGGATAACGTAGAAGCCGGAGTACGCAACCTTCACGACGGGCACAATGTGGTGCTGCATGAATTTGCACATCAACTGGACAATGAGTCCGGCGCTCACAACGGCGCACCACTGCTAGTCACTCGCGGCGCCTACAAAAGCTGGGCTCATGTTTTTAGCCAGGAATTTGAAGTGCTGCAACAGCAGGCCGCCGAAGGACAGATCAGCCTTTTCGATCACTACGGCGCCAGCAACCCTGCCGAGTTTTTCGCGGTGACAACTGAGACTTTTTTTGAGCGTGGCAAAGAAATGCGCACAAGCCACCGGGAACTATTTCAGCAGTTAGTGAAATTCTATGGCATAGACCCGACGGATTGGCATACTATCAACTGATTAATCAGGGAGAAGCGACAATATGCAAGGGGGATGTTTCTGCGGAAAAATTCGATATGAAATTGCAGACGGAGAATATCTGGTTGTAAATTGTCATTGCAGCATTTGTCGAAAAACCAGTGCAGCACCCTTTGTAAGCTGGATTACTGTTCCGCAAGAGGCATTCAGCTACTTAACAGGAACGCCTGAACTGCTACAATCATCGGCAAAGGGTAGCAGACATTTTTGCTCAGATTGCGGAACCCCATTGACGTTTATTACAACAGAACGTCCAACGGAGATAGATATCACCACCGGCAGTCTGGATAATCCCGAAGACGCCATTCCAAGCATCGATATACACGAAGAATCCAGACTCAATTGGCTTAAGCTCGAACCACATACCCGTTAAGAACATCGTATCCGGCGAAGAGTGAAGCCAGGCGGAACCAACTGCGATAATTCCTAACAAACCGGCACAGCGACTGGTGGAATCGAATAACAATTAGTTAATTTGCCCCCGAACGTCCCCCCTCCTCTAATTATTACCCTAACTATTTCATAGAGTTATGCTCTTGGCATGATTTGTGAAAGAACAAGTAAACAGGTAGACCAGTAAGCGCGTCAAAGTTCTCACAGCGCTACAAATTTTACCGCATTTGTAACCTTATGAGGCGGCTAAACGTCTAACCACGGTAATTAGTCGCATCGAAGATATAAAAATTCTCTGAAGGTAATTTAATTTTGAGCGCATCAAATAACATCATTAGTCTGTTTACCAATCACAAGGTGGCATCAAATCTGGTGATGATTATGATGATCCTCTCCGGCTTGTGGGCGGCGGATCGCGTTAATACCCAGCTAGACCCTAGCGTTGAATTCCCGCTCGTTACCATCACCGCAAATTGGCCCGGCGCATCGGCTGAAGATATTGAACAACTGATTGTAACTCCCATCGAACAACAGCTAGCCAATATGAATGAGCTGCAGAGCTTTAGCTCCACCAGCCGCAACGGCTCTGCACTGCTGGTAGCCCAATTCTACTTTAATGCAGATATCAGCCGCAGTCTGGACACCGTCAAAAATCGCGTCGCCCAGATACGAAATTTTCCTATCGACATGGAACCCTTGCTCATTGGCCAGCGAACCGATTACGAAGGAATCGCCGTGCTGTCGGTAAGTACAGACGGCACATTGTCGGAGTTGATCCCACTGGCAAGAGAAATGGAGGATCAATTATATGCGCGCGGTATCGAATTAATTCAATTTGATGGGATGCCAGAAGAAGAAATTGCCATTCAAATAAGCAGCCAGAAACTCTTGGAACTGGACACCAACCTCGAGCAAATAGCCAATGAAATAAGGCAGCGTAGTGCCAATTCCCCCGCTGGGACGGTAGGCCGTGGTCAGGCCGAAATGCAGTTGAGAAGCCTGGATCAAAAAAGACAAGTCTCCGAATTCCAGCAGATGGAAGTTGCCGTGCAGTCAGACGGCAGACTCGCACGCCTAAATGACATCGCCTACATCGAGAAGCGTGCCAAAGTTGGGCAAGCGGAATTAAGCCGGGAAGGCAAAGTTACAATCGATATGGAGCTTTATCGACTGACAAAATCCGATGCAATTATAACGGCGGCAATCGTCCACGACTGGATGGCCGAAATTGAATCCGACCTGCCCCGCGGCGTCGAATTACACCTGTATCAAGAAGCATGGTTATTATTGAAAGAACAACTCCGGGTTATTTTCGAAAACGGTACTTCCGGTTTAATTCTGGTGCTGCTCACCCTGTTCCTGTTTTTGAATGGCAGGGTAGGCTGGTGGGTTATGATGGGAATTCCCGTTAGCTTTCTGTTCGCCACACTACTGTATTACGGTGTCTTTAGCGGCAGCATCAATATTCTCGCGCTAATCGCTTTCATTATGGCGCTGGGCATCGTGGTTGATGACGCCATCGTTGTTAGCGAAGATGCCGTCACCCTGTTTGAGCAGGGACTCTCTCCGGCGGAAGCCGCCGCTGGTGGCGCCAAGCGAATGTTATTGCCTGTTTTGACTTCCTCGTTGACCACGCTGGCCGCGTTTGTGCCCTTGCTGATCGCCGGTGGCGAAATGGGTGCCATGATTATGACCCTGCCGATGGTTATGTTATGTGTAATCGTCGCCTCCCTGATCGAATGTTTTCTGGTACTACCCGGCCATTTGCGCCACGCCTTCGAAAGAACAGATCGTAACAAACCCAGTGAATTCCGACAGAAATTCGACCGGCGGTTTTATGCTATGCGTGATAATTACTACCGCCCCGTGCTTGAGAAAGCCTTAAAGGCACCCGGCACCACACTGTGTGCCGCCATCGCCTGCGTAGTTTTTGCAGTAAGTCTGATTGCCAGCGGCAGGGTTGGGCTGAATATGTCTGTCGGCATGAGCCTGGAAATGCTGGAGGCGAATGTAAAATTTTCGGCTCAGGCAAACCCAGAGCAACGGCGTGATTTCATGGCAGAAATTGAAGCGGCCCTGGAGAAAGTCGACACGGAGAACGGCGGCACCAATATCAACGGCTATGTCTCCAAGACTAACAGCGCCATGCTCAATCAGGAGCGAAAAACCGGCAGCCAATACGCTTCGATACGTATTGAATATGGCTGGGAAGATTTTCGCAGCATCACACCACAGAATTTTGTCAGCCTGTGGAGAGACGAAATCAAGGTCTCACCCATTGTCGAAGAATTTTATTTGGAGGTTAGCGGTGGCGCTAACAATGGCCAACCAGACATGACCTTATTGTTACGAGGCAGAGACATCCCAACGCTGAAACTGGCATCGGAAGAATTGCAGGAAGCGCTGCTATCCTACCCGGGCGTGTCAAATGCCTATGACAATCTACCCTATGGAAAAGACCAAATTATTTATCAGCTCAATCCCGCCGGAAAATCCTTAGGCCTTACTACCGAGTCCCTGGGACGACAGTTACGTGCCGCCTACAATGGTGGACGCGTGCAAATTTTTAACCTCAATGATTCTGAGCTGGAAGTATCGGTGATGTTACCCGATGACGAACGAGATAATCTGTATTCGCTCAAACAGTTTCCGGTTCAGACTCCCGCGGGCGAACTGGTGGCCATGGGTCTGATTGCAGACATTGAAACCCGCAGCGGTATCGATTTAATCAATCATAATAATGGTTTTATGTCCGTCGCCATAAGCGCGAGCGTCGACTCACAACTGAACAATGCCGAGCAGATTGTGGCTCACGTAACCGACAACGCACTCACTCAAATTAAGGAAAAGTATGGACTAACTTCTGATGTAGGCGGCTCAACGCGACAGAGTCAGGAAATACTTGATACCATGAAAACCGGGTCTATCCTGACTATTATCTTCATTTACCTGATACTGGCCTGGTCTTTCTCATCCTATTTGTGGCCGCTGGCAGTTATGACCGCGATTCCGCTGGGACTAACCGGCGCTATTGCTGGACACTGGATAATGGGAATGGACATCGGCGCCATGTCACTACTCGCCTTCTTCTCCTTAACGGGGATCGTGGTAAACGATTCAATTATTTTAGTTAGCTTCTTTCGCCGAGAACTGGCCACAGGAAAGTCCTATCACGAAGCGATTCATGAGGCCTCATTAAGCCGCTTCCGCGCCGTGATACTAACCTCGCTGACAACTATTGCCGGCCTGACCCCGCTTATGTTCGAGACATTTAGTCTGGCTATGTACATTGTCCCCATCGCTATTACTTTGTGTTTCGGGCTGGCATTTTCCACTGTACTGGTGTTGATAGTGATTCCAGCGCTGATTGTGATGATTGAAGATGCCCGTATCGCTTTGCAGCGCTTTTCTCTGGTAAAGAAATTGGGATGGGACAAACAAAGCGCGACGAGAAATTAGCCGCACCGCTATTCCGTGCAGCACAGCAGAAATGCTGCGAATGAATTAAACAGGATCTTAAAATGAAAATTGATATTACAAACTTGGTAATCAATCCTCTTAAAAAGTTAGCTAAAAAATTTACTGGCTTGATGCTGCTTGGATTGTCGCTTTTTCTGGGTTATATCATGGTAGCAACCGGACCCAGCGCGGAACCTCTCGAGAAAACAGAACGAGCCTGGCCCGTTTCTGTCATTACGGCCGCGCCTGTAAATCTACCACCGACACTGCTTACATTTGGCAAGGTTGAGTCAAAACAAGTGGCAAGTTTGAACACTAGTATTTCCGCTCCGGTTAGCGAAGTATTGGTTCGTGAAGGAGCCTGGGTGGAAGAAGGTGACTTACTAATTCAGTTGGACGCGAACGAGGGTGAGCTAAATTTAGGCGTAGCCCAGGCTAATTACGATAGAAACTCCGCACTGCTGGCATCAGTGAAAACCGAAGCAGAATTAGCCAGCAACCTAAGTGCTCAGTATCTACAACTAAATGAAATTGCAGAATCAAAACAGAGTAGAGCTGTCGACCTTCACAGCCGCGATATGATTTCCGATGCACAATTGGATGAAGCGAGGCTGGAGGCTAGCCAGGCCAACATCAGCCTGCAACAACACCTTGCGCAAGTCGCAGACTTCCCTAACAAGATTGCCCAGCAGCAAGCATCTGTAGCTGAGTCTGCCGCCTACTTTAAAAGAGCCAAACTTGATCTTCAACAAACACAAATTCGTGCCCCCTTCTCCGGACGAGTCATTAGCAGTGATGTATCAAAAGGAGATCGAGTTATCGCGGGAGCAACCCTGATTAGAATTGCCGATTACAGCGCACTGGAGATTCGTACTTCCGTACCCACAGAAGTTGGCTTTCAGCTTAATCAAGCCATGAGCAAGTCTCAGCAAGTCAATGCCAGGGCGAATATTGATGGCCGAGAACTGGTGTTTGTACTTGATCGACTTTCGGCTGATATAAAACCAGGCCAAAGTGGCATAGATGTATTTTTTCGCAGTACTACCGGAGAATCTCTGGATATCGGCCGGGTGGTAAATTTGTCGGTAAATCTACCCATGGAGAATAATGTTATATCCATGCCGGTGCACGCTCTGTACGAAAATCAGACTATTTATCGCATCGAGGAACAAAGACTGAAAGCCATTCGCTACGAAATTGTAGGTGACTATCTCAGCAGTGATGACGAATTCAGTATTTTGATCCGTTCGCCGCAAATCAAGTCCGGAGATCAATTGTTAGGATCACAGCTTTCACGGGCAATCACTGGCTTATTAGTGGAACCCGTCTCTAATACCAGAACCCTCTAGAACAACCCACTGAACTCGTCGAAGTTTGGAATTAGGCCGCATTCATCAGGAGCCAGTGGATAGAATCAGAAAACCCTCTAGAACAACCCACTGAACTCGTCGAAGTTTGGAATCAAGCCGCATTCATCAAGAGCCAATCGATAGAATTAGAATTCTCTAGAGGTTTCTATAATCAAAAGTAGCGATTCCCCAGTTCGATCCAAACGGGAATTACCACTATAGCCACCAGGGTCTGCAGCGTAATAATATTTGCCATCAGGCTTACGTTGCCACCTAACTGCCGGGCCAGGATGTAGGCAGAAGGTGGGGCCGGCAGAGAGGTTAACAACAGTAGAATCAGCGCAATGGCATGAGGCGTTTCGAATAGCAGGCAGGCGGCGAGGGTCAATGCCGGGAACAGGGCCAGCTTATTCACTACCGCGACGATCAATTGCCAACTCTGATCTGAGAGCGCTACGAAACGTATGCCGGCACCTACAGCCAATAGCCCCAGTGGCAGTGCAGGCTGACTAAGTATAGTCAAAACCGATTCTGCCAGCGGCGGCATATCGAAGCCGATGTAACTAATGCCAATACCAGCCGCGCCAGCCAACACCAGCGGATTAATCACCACCGAATTAATAATTCGACTCAGGCGATTCATTCCCCCTTCCCCATTCACGCTCAAAGAAGTAACGCACAAAATATTGACTAGTGGAATATAGACAGCGATACACAGCGCGGCCATGGTTAAACCGCTTTCACCATACAGTTCACTGATGCAGGCGAGAGCAATATAGGTATTGAAACGGATGCTGCCCTGATATACCGAGCTAAGCGAAGCTAAATCGGTGGCTATGAGTTTTCGCAGGGCAACAATGAGCGCGGTTATAACAAAAAGCCCCAGGCCGATTACTTTAGCAATGTCCGCAATATCTTCCCAATCGAAATTGGACTGCGAGAGTCGCATAACCAACAACGCTGGAAAGAATATGTAATAGGTCAGCCGCTCTATCCCGGACCAGACCACCGGCTTCAAAATTACTGTTCGGCTAAGCAGGAATCCCAAAAAGATTATCGCGAAGATCGGCGTTAAGGCGGAAAGAATCATGACGACATACTATCGCCACCCGTGACGATTTTCCAGTGCCGCCTTCTTGACTGAAACGACCTCTCATACCGGCTATTCCGCAGAGTCCAGGTTTGCCTCCCTCACTGAACCGCAGGAGACGAAAGGAGGTAGAGGATGGAGAGTCGTCCGAGGTAGACCTCTTGCCAAATACAAATCCGATCAAGGCAAAGGAATGAGCAAATCTGCCTGACAATCGTTACCGGGTGTCTACCGCTGGCGTCGACATCGATGCTTTTTATCAGTTTGGTCGCTGGAGAGCCTCCATACCTCATAATCCTGCGAATAGTGGCTTGACTAAATTCGTGGCGAGATAAATACTGGCTAACAATAACCAGCGATAGAGACCGCAAGCATTCCAGTGCCATTGGTCTCTTTTTTATCCTGAAGCATAAACTACAAATCCAACAGCCTTGGTGAATTGATCGATGGAATATGCCGCAATTATCGCTTTTGCTATCACTACTTGTGTGACACCCGGCCCTAATAACACGATGATTATGGCGTCTGGCTTGAACTATGGCATTCGCAGAAGCCTGCCTCACTTTGCCGGGATATGTCTTGGCTTTACGGTAATGGTGACGGCTGTCGGACTTGGAATATCACAGCTATTTGAGCGATTTCCTGTTTTGCACATCATTCTGAAGGTGGTTGGCGCAGCCTATCTCACTTATCTGGCCTACAAGATTGCCTCGGCACCGGTTGCAGAAGTTAACACTTCAAAAGGCAAGCCTTTTTCATTCCTGCAAGCCGCCGCCTTTCAATGGGTTAACCCCAAGGCTTGGGTTTTGGCGATAGGGGCGACAGTAACCTATACGGTGATATCCGAGGATTACACCCTTCAAGTATTGACCATTGCCCTCATCTACCTGATCTTTGGCTCGCCCTGCGTCATGCTTTGGTTATGGGGTGGTGCTTCCTTGAAAAGGTTTTTGCAAGATCCACGCTCGGTGAGAATCTTCAACATCACCATGGCAGTCTTGCTAATGGGATCACTGATCCCGGTTTTTAATGATCTGTATACTCAGATGTAAGCGGCGAGGTAGCTGAGCATAAATGATTACTGATTCCTGTATTGACGCTTCTACTTAATCAAACTATTAGCACTCAACTGTCTGAAAACTGAGCTAACCGGTTTTTATTCGGCACACTTCACTCGGGACATGAAGCCCAACGGCCTGGCTATATCCCTACCAATTCTGCCTTTTTCACTATCCCGAACCGATCAGCTGGTGTAATTTAGACCCCGGTGTAAAACCAACCTCAACAACAAAGCGAAAAGAGATCGATAACTATGCAATTTATGATTACCGCCTATGATGGCAAGGATGAAGAAGCACTGAACCGCCGTATGGCAGTGCGCGAGGCGCATATAGCGGGTGCGATGCTGTTAAAAGACGCGGGTCAACTAATCGCCGGCGGCGCGATTCTAAACGAGGCCGAGCAGATGATAGGCTCAACCCTTTACGTGGAATTTAATAACCGGGAAGAGCTGGATCAATGGCTGGACAACGATCCCTATGTCACCGGTGGGGTATGGCAGGATATCTCGGTGCAAGCGATCAGACTGGCAGTAAAGCCCTAAAGCCAGAATTTAGCGAGAGGGCGAGCCGGTTTACTGACCAGGCGACAGATGTTCCAGCTTCAGGCCAACCGCCTCACCAGGGCCGAAACCTTTCCAGTAAGTATGATCATCATTGGGCTGGCCATTCTTTACGGAATACACACCGTCCGCTCCGTCAGGCACAAGTTGCAGGTAACTTATACGCCCCTCCTTGTTCTTCAACATGTGATCAAAGTAAGCCGTGGCGAAATGATCCATGATGTTATTCATGCGAACCGTGTCCCACACCGGATCGGTGTAGTGACCGGCACCCGTTGGGTCCCCACTATTGATAATTTCGACCGGCAGCGGATACGGTGCACCGGCGCTGTGCCCGGCATTTTTAAAGGTTAATAGATAACGATCGCTGTTCACCGCATTTTCAAAAATTGCGCGCGTGCCCTCTTCATAACCCGCCGTGGTATCTGCATCACCTGCCAGATAGAAGGTCGGAACGTTTATTCCTGCCAGATCTTCTGCCCGCCAGAAACCGGTATTCATCCCCCAGGGAGCCACGGCGAAGCCTGCCTTGATACGCGGGTCAAGCATGTCCCTGTACTCGGGATTTCCCGTGGCATGTTCCTTCAACAACCCATTAACAGGGGCCATGATCGAGCTGACTACCTCATCGCTATAACCGCCGCCCAGGTTATTCACCAGACCGTAGCCTCCCATCGAGTAACCAACAATCCCGGTGCTGTTGGCATCCAGCAAACCGTTGAGAAAACTGCTGGAATCTTCGGCAAGATTCGCCAACGTGTCGAGCACAAAGCGTTGATCCAGAGGGCGATTATACAGCGTGCTTGGAAAGGCCTGCTGATCTTCATAGGTACTCTCGCTGTGATCGATCGATGCGACGACATAGCCCTTGCTTGCCAGGTTTTCACCAAGGGGACTCATTAGATAGCGATTTCCGGGATAGCCATGGGAGAGTATCACCAGGGGATAGCGAGCATCACTGATATTGGGCTCGGCATCTCGTACCGCCTTGCCATTGAGGGTTGCGGTAATTGCCGGATTGCGCGTTGTCGTTTGATACTGACCGCCCGCTGTTTGCTCGGCGCCAAGTTGCGCCGGGTACCATATTTCGACCACTAGACTTCTGGCATAATAAGCCGTCTCACCACCGCGAGCTGTATTCAATACATCGACTCTGTCCTGATCGACAAATTCCAGCGTGCGAACACCGATATCATACGCACCAAAGCTGGCAAGCTCTGGCGCATCGGGCCTGACTATGTCGATTCGGTTATCTTGCGCCGCGAGAGTAACGCTGATGAACAGGCAAGCTATGCTTAGGTAAATTTTATGCATCGATTTATTCCCGTCAATTCGATCATCAGGATTCTACGCCTGGGCAGAAACCGTCTAACAAATAATAGATTCAAAAAACGCGTTAATACAAGGCAGTAGCCCCTGGGCAGGAAAAGGGAAAGGACGCGATAAAACTCGAATCGATTCACCCTCCAGTAGCAGACGCTGGCGCCAGTTTAGAGGGTGAATAGATTACGGGAACTAGTGCTGATATGCCAGTTTTCGTTCTTCGGCCGTATCGGTATGGCCAGCAAAATCGTGCAGGATCAAGTATAAACAAGGCACCAGAAACAGCGTAATTACGGTGGCAAACAAAACACCCCAGGCCAGTGAAACTGCCATGGGCACGATGAAGGCTGTGGCCGGATTCGCCGTTGCCATCAATGGCACCAATCCAATAAAAGTGGTTATCGAGGTTAGGACAATGGGTCGAAATCGTAACATCCCCGCCTGAGACACCGCCTCCACCATGCCTACTCCTTCTTCCCGCAGACGATTGATAGAAACCACTAATACCAAAGATGCATTCACTACTACCCCACTTAAGGCAATAATCCCCAGCAAAGAGAAGAACACCAGATCGGCTCCCATAATGAAATGACCAACAATTGCACCGATAGCACCAAAAGGAATCACACTCATGATAATCAAGGGCTGGGTGTAAGATTTCAATGGGATAGCCAGCAACGCAAAAATGAGCATCATCGCCAACGGGAATGTTGAGAAAAGTTCGGCGAGAGAATCCAGTTGTTGCTCACCTTCTCCACCTACTACCATTTCAACATCGAGATTCGCCGCCCATTGTTCGCTGTATTTCGCGATCAGTTCGGCGCGCACTTCTTCCGGCTTAACCACCGTTCTGTCGATGTCGGCGCGCACGGTAATCACCCGGCGTCCATCTTGTCTGTTTATACTCGAATAGGTATTACCTAATGAGAAGTCGGCGACACTCAGGAAAGGAACTTCGGCGCCGCCAGGCGTTCGAATTAGCAAATCCTCCAGATTACCAAGGGATTGTCTCTCATTCTCTGGATAACGCACCATCACCCGAACGTCATCCATGCCACGCTGAATTCGTTGCGACTCTGCCCCGTAAAAAGCCTGCCGTACCTGCGTTGCAAGATCAATCAAGGTCAGTCCCAAGATTTTGCCTTTCTCCAGGATTTGAATCTGAACTTCTTGCTTACCCGCCCGAAACGAATCGCTGATATCAAATACACCTGGGTATCTGGCGAGATCTGCCGCCAGTTGTGACGAGGCAATCTTTAGATTCTCTTCATCACGGCCTTCGAGACGGAAATTAATCGCATCGCCGGCAGAAAAACTATCTGATATAAAGCTTAGCTCCAGCGCATCGGGAATTACACCAACCTTTTCACGCCAGCGATCTCGAATTTTTTCCGAACTCATCTCACCACGGTCAAAAAATGGCGTCAGATACAACACAACTTCGGCTACTTCACTACTGCCACCTCCACCAGGTCTCGGTGGGCCTTCACGAGGTGCAGTTCCACCTATAATCGTAAGCACACTGTCGACAACGCGCTGGGTAGACTCCGGCGCATCACCTTGTGCTTTTAATATTTGCAGTTCTTCGTCCAATTCGGCAGAAAGCTCTACAGCAGCAGCCTCCATTAATTCAACCGCATTTTCTGTGATGTAACCCGGCACACCAGGAGGCATATTTATGGTGCCATATACCACGTCTCCTTCGATTGCCGGCATAAACTGAAAAATAACCCGGCCACTCATCAATAAGCCGACGGTAATAAAAATCACTCCAGTTGCTGCCGCCCAGGTTGCGTAGCGGTATTTCAATAGTTTTCTCAATGCCCGGCGATAACCATGGTCTGCGAAGTGTTCCATTGCATTTGAAATTCTTCCTTGAAAGCCCTGCCAAAATTTCACAATTCGGCTGTGCTCAAACATATAGCCTTCAGTTTTTCGATGGGCAAGGTGACCAGGCAGTATCAATTGCGACTCGATCAAACTGGCTATCAAACAAAACACTACCACGCCACCGATAGCATTAAAGAACGCTCCCATTTGACCTTGCAGTATGAGAATGGGCAGAAATGCCGCGATTGTTGTTAGCACGCCAAAAACAACCGGAACCGAAACTTCTACCGCGCCTTCGATAGCGGCCTCTTCTTTCGAATAGCCCTTAGCCTCGTAGGCATGAATTCTCTCGCCAACCACGATGGCATCATCAACGATGATTCCAAGCACTAAAATAAACCCCATCACGGTGAGCGAACTAATGGTGAGTCCAACCATCGGGAACAAACTGAGCGCACCGGCAATGGCGATAGGAATACCCGCCGCCACCCAAATTGCCAATTTAAAGCGCAGAAAAAGTGCCAGAATAATAAGCACCATGATCAAACCGGTATAAGCATTGGTCGCGACAGTAGAAATTCGCTCCGAAGTAGCGCGTGCTGAATCGGTAATAATAGCCAGTGTCATTCCTTCGGGTAAATTCACTTGCTCTGTAGCCATCCACTCGTGAACCTGCTGAGCGGCCTTTACGATATCCTCATTACCTACTCGTCGCACGTCGATAATTGCCGCGTTGACGCCATTCAGTCTGGCATCCAGATAACCTTCCTGAAAGCCATCTTTGATAGTGGCAATATCACTCAAACGCAATTGCGTTCCATCGGGATACGACTGCACCACAATATCGGCATACTCGTCACCTCGGTAAACCTGACCCTTGGTGCGCAGCAAGATTTCTCCTGAAGCAGTACGCAAGGTTCCACCAGGCAAATCCAGAGACGCTCTATCAATAGCCCGAGAGATTTGATCCAGAGTCAATCCATACTGACGCAAGGTAAACTCCGAGACTTCGATAGAGATTTCGAAAGGACGAATGTATTCAATATTTACCGTTGAGATTTCATCGAGGTCGAGAATTTGAAGTCGAACTTCCTCGGCCAGAGCTTTCAAATCTTTGTCATCGGTATTTGAAGACAAAGCCAATGTCATTACATTGCCGCTGGAAGTAAAGGCACGAACAATAGGTTTTTCAGTTTCAGTTGGAAAAGTAGAAATTGCATCTACCTTGCCTTTTATATCATTGAGTACTCGATTCAAATCAGCACCCGTCGCCAGTTGAGCATTGGCATCACAACCGCCCTCTCTGGCAGTGCTGGTAAGACGATCAATGTCCTCAGCTCCTTCCAGAGCTTCCTCTATCCGCAAACACACTGCCGACTCCGCTTCAGCCGGTGTCGCTCCAAGATAGGCCACACTTATTTGCACCATGCCGAAGTCAATATCGGGAAATTCTTCCTGATTCAAATTGGTATAAGAGATAACACCACCAGCCAAAAAAATCATCATCATCAGATTAGTGGCAACCGGGTTTTTAACAAACCATGTAATAGGAGTTCTCAAAACTCACCTCGATAAAATTAGTTTAATAGAATTAAACTTTGTAATTTACAAATGCGTGAAAAATCTGCGGCTTAGATTAGTTCCACAATTGCTCGTACAGACATACCGTTAACCACAGCCTGAATTGGCGATGTGCATATAAATTCACCGGCAAGAAGACCACCACTTATTAACACTCGATCTTCCTCGAGGCGAAATATTTCAATCTCCCGAAAATACATCTTGTTTTCTGCATCGACGACCAATACCTGGTTATTATTTCGAACAACTGATCTAGGCAAAGCAATAATATTGTCTACTCGCTTTCCGGTGATTTCAGCCTGAACGAATAAGCCAATTGGAAGCGGAATAGACGTATTCTCGAGGACCCCATGTTTATTGTGTGTGGCTACAGGTTGCTGGACTCTAATAATAGTTTGAACAGTATTACTGCTAGCATCGATGGTAGCCTCGGTTCTTACTAATATTCCTTTCCAGATATGCTCTTCACCACCGTATAAGCCCTTTAAGGTTACCTCTGGCGCCTGAGTTTGGGAAAACTCCCCTCGTGCGCTCAACGAGATGTCCAGATAGCCTAACTGGCGAATAGCTAATGGCACTCGCACTTCGACTTCATCGGCGCCATACAGAACCGCAACACTTTGGGCGCGACTTACATATTGACCTAACTCGACTTCGCGGGTTTCTACAATGGCGTTAAAAGGCGCCTTTATTTCTGTCCGTTCTAAATCCAATTCAGCTTGCTTGTAACTGGCTTGTGCATCGGTCAGTCGCGCCGCATTTACAGCCGCCGTGCGCCGTGCGTCCTGCAATTGCGAATCACTCGCCAATCGTTGCTCGGCTAAAGAAGTTAATCGCTCCAGATCATTAGCCGCATGGCTGGCCTCGGCCTCGGCCTGCTGTAAAGAGGCTCGACTTCTGGCCTTCGCTGTTTCGTAATCACTGGCATCCAGACGCAATAGCGGCTCACCCTCGAGCACGTAGGCTCCTGCCTGCATTGCGGGGGATATCCAGGCAACAGGCCCGGCAACAGCGCTCGATAAATTGGCAATCCGAGCCGCCTGAACCTTACCCTGCGACTCCACCACCAATTGCACGGATTCCAACTCCACTTCAGCGACCCGTACACTCACCGGAATAAGCTCCGGTGCTGTTTCTTGCACAGTGGTCGGCGTGCGGATTAGAAATCCTGCTATCAAAATACAGCCCAATAAAATACCAATAGGCATTACTACCCGCTTCATGTGTTCACTCCTGTCGAGCCCTTCATAACCAGACTACAATTGATTAAAATTTTGTTCATTTATTTAACCCGTTTACTGTTTCTCAGCTTTGGAAAATTCGTCTCTGCACATCTCTAAACTGTTTCTCGTTGCAGATCTTCTGCCCTGTCGTTAGCAAGCTTAGAGTTTCCAGGCTTAGCGTTCGTAAGCTCAGGGGTCATAAGCTCAGAGTTCATTGCCTCGGACACAGCGAGTCTTACTTCATCGAAATGCGTCTGCATCGCCGATGCCGCGCGATCTCCGTCTCCATTGGCCAAGCTCTGCTGCAGCGAGCTCAATAATTGCTCTAATGTTTTCTTTTCCACTTCTGGCTTAACACCCAATTTCATCATCTGTTCAACAAACTGGGCTTTGAGATCGTTGCCTATCAGGCGAACCACCAGGTTATCTGCCACTGTTTCCATGGTTTGCAGAAATTCACGCCACTTCGGTTGCATGGCCTCAAAATCACTTAACTGCTGTGCTAGCTCTACGACCATTTCCTCTAAGAGGATTAGCTGTTTCGCGTCTGCTCTATTAATAGCTGTGCGCGCGGTAAGCGAGGTTAAGGCCCCAAAGGTCTGTAGAAACTGATCCACCAACACGGGATCAGGCATATCATCCATGGCCATTAAAGGCCCCAGAACGGCGATACTGGCGGAATCGATGGCTTGGACCCGCGTCCCACCCGGCAGAATTCGAATCAAGCCCAGTAGCTCAAGTTGAGATAATGCTTCTCTCACAGCGCCTCGACTGGCATTGAAGCGAACGGCCAGATCTCTTTCCGAGGGGAATCGCTCGCCACAGCGAAATTGCTGCCGGAGAATCTCATCGCGCAACACAGCGGCAATTTCATGGCTGATAGTGATATTTTCTGTCATTGAGAAACCTGAATTAGCGTACTATTGCTCGCCCTCTATTTGGTCTGACCAATTTGGTCTGACCAAATATAGGGCCAAATCAGCAATAATCAAGTCTGAGGCGATGAATGACGGCTAATTGAAGCCAGAACGAACAGGAAAAGCTGTTTACTATCAGCCTGATAGCGGTGAGTTCACTGCCGAACGGCGAACACTACCCCAAACAAGCCACTAATTGCGAACAACCCTCCAATCCCCTATCCGCTGCTTTAAACCATTCCAACAGCGATCTCCCCTGCGCTACTTGTCTCAGGATGCCCCATGATAATGCTACCAATAGGACACGGTGAGGCTATACTTCGGCGATCACCTCGAAAAAGCGTTATTACTCGCTGGATCACTGCATGAAATCACCTGTATGAAATCACCTGTATGAAATCAATAGTACAAAGATATCTGATCGAGAATTTTGAATCGATATTCATTCTGACCACGCTGATCGTCGTCAGTTTCATAGTCTGGTTCGCCGATATGAAGCTTGCCTTGCTGAATTTCTTCTATTTGCCGGTGCTATTAAGTTCCTATTATCTTGGCATTCGCTCTGGCGTTTTAGGTGCGTTTTTTACATTCCTGATGGTGGTAATATTTGCCACGCTATACCCGCAATTATTTGTTGGCCCAACAGATAGCATTGGTATCTGGGCTTCGATTCTGGCGTGGGCGGGGTTTCTGATTTTAACCGCTGTGATTGTTGGTTATACTCACCACGAGCTACAGAAAAAGATTACCGAGACTCTGCTCGCCAAGGCAGAAGCCAGTGGCAACGCCGAACTACTGGAGCAGACTATCGCCATTATTCATGAACTGGAATCCGAACTGGATTACCGAAAAGAAGTACAAGCCTGGGAACTAAAATCGAAAAACCGAAGCCGCGATGGCGCATGAAAGATCGCCTATACTCTCGGCTCGGGCACTGCCTAATTCATCGCCAAATACGCCGTCAAAACCAATATTAGTAGCATGTGCATCGACCAGTAGTGTTTCAATTTGCTTCTCCTGTAAATAGAGCAATTTCTGTTGTCAGGACTAAGATTACTAAAGCCCACAAACGATTAGTATGTGTCACACAAATCATGTGTATTTAACCAGTTGTGCTCAGCAATCGAGTGTCAGTAATTGGAATAATTGACAGACCGTCTACTTAGCGTATCTAATCCCTGTTCCAGCGAGAGAGTTAAGCCTTGTCAGCTATGCTCCATCTCGTCCAAACGAGAATTTAGCGCGCCCATACTGCTGGGTAGCCGTCGTTTAAATGAGTCTCTCAATGAGATTGTTGGGCTTTATAGACAAGGCCTGATGCAGCGAAGCCTGATTATATTCAGGGCGCCGCAGACATAGCTGAGTAAATGCACAAAAGAATCAAACAAATAAGGAATTAAACCAATGCTTAAATTATCAAGATTTGCTGCCGTCGCCGTACTGGCCCTCATGTTATCGTCCTGCGGCCTGTTTGCACCGCAAACCGTGTGGATAGATGTGCGCTCCGTGGACGAATATGCGGAAGATCATATCGCCAATACAGAAAATATCCCTCATACCGAGATTGCCGCCAGAATCTCCGATCTCGATCTGGACAAATCCACTCCGATAAAAGTGTTTTGCCGCAGCGGTGTCCGCGCCGGTCTTGCACTCACGGCATTGGAGGAACTGGGTTACACCAATGTAGAAAACGTGGGCGGTATTGCCGATGCCAGAGAAATTTTCAACAACTAGGCTTTAACCAGGCAGTGAAGCCAACACGCGTCGCTGACCCGCAAAGGGTCGGCGAACGTGCATCAATAGAAAATTATTCCGCAAGCAACTTTCAAGCTGAACCAGGTTCAACTCTGCCGACTCGCCTCCGGGTATTAAAGGGCAAAATCCTCGAAGAAACTAAAATCAAGTGAGTTAGCTAGTTCTCAGGGTAGGCAGGCGCTTGCTTTTGCGCATCGGCTTCCAGGCGTCGCGCACCTGCCAATATGCCCGCAAATGAGTAGTTCCCTTCATGACAGGCGTATTCATACAAATGCTCTCCTGGCTCCCGCCGCTTTAAAGTCAATTCCTCGGTAAACGGCTGGCTATAGATCTGCGGATCGGTGACCGTGAAGGAATAAAATATTTCCTTGTCATTGTGCAGGGTGAATCGCTCCGTCAATTCCATTTGATCGCTGGAGGTGAGACGGAAGTGAGATATCTCGGGTCTGAAATTAACGCTGTGGACCACCAGTGTATCCCCTTCCCAATGGCCGATGGAGTCTCCTAACCAGGTTTTAAGCGCTCCCCCCTGATGCTCGCCGTCCAGGCGAATGATGCGGGCATCATGCACCATCTCACCGAACAGCATGAGATAGTCCCGGGTCTGCACGATCTGATAATTGGCATTATAGGGTGGCACCACCATCGGCGGCACACCCCGTGACAGACAGCGCTCTGCTGCGGATCTTATTTCCGGCCCATCGGCCGCGTCATGACCCTCGGCGCGCCACTGGGCAAAAATATCCTTTTGCCGCCCACCGTCAAGAAAAGGAAATTGGCCATCGGCAGGATCCACGATCATGGAGGTGCGGTATTCCCCCTTAACTTTTAATACATCGATGCGGATATCGGTGAAATTCTGGTCTGCCTCCTGGCGAATACTCGAGCCCTCCTCCGGTGCTTCGCGATCAGGGTCCAGCGCCTGGAATTTGGTCTGATTGTCATTGCGAGCGGAGGCTTCCATCGCCAGGGCTTGTTGTTCGGTGTAGGTGCGCTGCTCGCCGAGTTCTCCCGGTCTGGAAATTGGCGTTTGTGTGCGATTACTCCAATTCCCCTGAAAATCCGGATGCCCAAACTCGGTTCTGGGCAGCGCCCGGACGGCCGGTGTGGGCGGCGTTTGAGCCGCCAGATACGGACTTGTCAGCAAAAACAGGATCAGTGGATTCGGAAAACGCATGCTATTGTCCCCAACAAAAAGGCTGACCGCTCAATCATCTCTGCTACACGTAGTTGAAGAATCATAGCGGGGGCGACTCGCGCGCTTGCTGATTTAAATCAAAGAAGGATTTGATGAGCGGCGCTTGCCCAGTCGCGAAGCTTCGCGGGACGAGGAAGTCCTGTCGGGAGCAACAGCCGTGTGGAGAAAGTTCGACAAACGGCAAACTCAGCGCGGGGAGCGGTAGTTATAGACGCCGGTGAAGAGCACACCATACAGAAACAATATCAGCGACAGAGCCATCGCCGGCAGCAGCGCATTCAGCGTGCCGAATGACTCGATAATCCAGCCCAGTACCAGCGCTCCGATGGGAGCGCTGCCGAGCACACCGAGACTATAAACCGACAGTATGCGCGCACGAAATTCTGCCGAAGCCGATTCCTGCACAATGGTTCTGGCAAGCGTCATTGTCACGCCCATGTTCAATCCCCAGGCGATGGTCGCCAGCGCCATCAGCCAAAAAGACGGTTGTATCCACATCACCCCCAATACCAACATTCTCGACAGCTGCATGAGTAGAAATATCTTGCCAGGGCGCCTTATCGGCATGACACGAATCATAAAAAAGTTTGAAGCCGCCGCACCGCCGTAGAAAATAATCATCATCAACGACAGCAGTAATGCATCGCCTGCATAAATACGTTTGATGATAAAAGGGAAGACGGTCATGAAGGCGCCAGCATTAAATATACTGGAGACAAAATTGATACTGAGTAGCTGGAAAATAACCTTGTTGGCATAGGCCGCTTTTAATCCTGCCGCTATGCTTTTCCATGCGGGATCCGCACCAGCCACCTTCACTGGAGGCTGTGGACTGAGCCGACGAATCGACAAGGCACCAAACCCCAGACATATCGCCTGAACGCCTAGCACCGGCATCAAACCAAGTTGATCCATGGTGCCCGCCACACACAGACCCAGCATCTGCACCAAAAAACCGATTGCGGTTGTCGCCGACACGGCCTTCTGCACCGCCGTTCCCGCTGTTTTATTTAACAGCGACTGCTGCGCAGGGCTGGAATAAGAGATCACCACGCTCATCCCCAGACCCCAGATAATTACCGAGAGAATACTCAACTGAGAAACATTGATGAGCGCGATTAACAACAACGGTAGTAGCGGGGCGAGGGTATAGATTTGAATCAGCATCGCCCGCGGATCGCGACCATCGGCGCGGGCTCCACCAAGCAACATCAGGAAGATCCCTGGAATCCCGGTAGTGGCCTGAATCATCCCAACCTGAGTTGCGGGCAATTCGAGAATGCCAATTAGTATCCAGCTCAACAAAAGCTGTTGCATGGCAAAGGCAACGCCAGTAAAAGCGGTGGAACCAAGATAGAGACGAAACTCGGGCTTTTGCCAGATACTATGGGAATCACTCATGGGGCGCCGATATTCCCCCGCTCGAAACTCAACATTTTTACAGCGAAATCCTAAAATGTAGCCAGAGGATTAATCGGCGAGCCCATACCCATTTCGATGCGCAGTGGTGCGGCGGTTAACATGAACGCATAGCGATTCAATTGTTTCGCGACTTCAGCCACTCGCTCGAAATCCAGATTATCGAAGATAGAAACCCCGAGGGAGACAAGCGCCAGGCTATGTAGCGGCAGTGAAATATTCGGAATACCACTGGGGGTAACATCGTTCCACATATCGTGGCCAATCATGGCAACGCCCCGGTCTTTTAAGAAATACGCCACATTCGCGTGATAACCTGCCACCCCTTCCGATGTTGGCCAGGCCCCCAGTGCCGCCCTGCGCTTCCAGCGTCCGGTGTAGAGAAAAATTACATCGCCCGGCTCGACTTTTACACCCTCAATTTCTTCCAAAGCCAGCAAGTCTTCATAGCCAATAACCGTTCCGGGCTCAAGCCACCCTTCGGGCGTCGCTTTTCCTGGCAGCAGTGTCGCATCGAATAATATACCGCGAGTAACGATGCCATCCTTGTGCGCATTGATACTACCCCGTGGGCAACCATTAGCCGCTGCCACTTCCTCGTAGCCAAGCCCGTTATAGCCCTTGCCTCTGTACATGATATGGCAATCCACCGCGTCCAGATGACTGTGAATTGTGCCGTGATAACTGCCGCTGTATTCATAGCGATCGGATGCCCCGGTGGGGCTGACGCGAAGCACTTCTCGCGTAAGCACGGCCGAAGCATCAACCGCGGGCTGCTGATTTACATCATGCGCCAGAGAAACAGAAATGCCTTCCTTTACCAGGGCTGCTGCCTGCTTACGCTTCGCCGGGGTAATCAGATTGGCCGCACCCAATTCATCCTCGTCTCCCCACCGACCCCAGTTTGACAGCTCCTCCATCGCTCGATGGAAATCGGCCTCGGTTTCCATCGGAGGATGATTTTGCGCGACAGACAATGGCACAAACAGAATCGAAATCAAAACAGCTTGAATCGCTTTTAAAATCATAGTGTGGCTGTTCAATGTAATCTCCAGTCAATTAGTTTTTGCGGACAGGGGTAATGTGTGGACGATGGCTTATCTGCTTATTCCTCAAGCAATCGATAACGAATGTGTACATCTCTTACTCTTTTCCCCCGACCTTTAATTACCGCAGGACGAAGATGAATCTCACGCAATGCGCGCGATGCGTTCCTTTCCACACGGCGATCTTCTCGAATCGGATCGATAACATCAACCGATGACACCGCGCCGCGGGAGCTGACTGAAAAACGCAGGTCCACCTGATTATAGGAGAGGTCCAGTTTCCACAAGGGATCGGGGTCGACGGGCACGGCGGTTGAGGCCAGGGCTTCGCTCCAGGCGGTAAAAACCCCCAGATGAACAAACTCTGGTGGGATCGGGTCTGGTTGATCGAGGCTCTGCTGTTGATAGGCGATAGCCTCATCCAGACGGCGAAAAAATTTGTCCACAGGAATAACCATGGGTCGATCGAAGAAGAGTTCGATTCGGTCTGCCGCAACACCCGCTGCTGATAATAATTCCTGGGCCTGGCGATAACTTCGCATTCCGATACCCTTCTGCTGTAGCATTTGAAAATCGGCGCGGTATATTTTCGCCATCGCCGCGGCCTCAGGATCATCCTCGGCCTCGATGATGTTTTCAATTCGAGTGAGCAGGTTAGATCCTTCCTGCAGATAGAATTCTCCTATCGGTGAATCACCCTCAAGCACTGGAATATTGGCACCCTGTCCAAACACGGCATCGACATCGATTATGTTTCGACCGTACCGCTGTAATCTGGAGACGCCATCCTCGTGAACCAGACGGTCGACGGAATCTGATCCCACTCCCTTGTCGGCATTCAAAAACTGCACCAGTTGAAATTTATTGTGGGCTTGCTTATACAACCAGGGAATCATTTGGGGACTATCCTCACCGAACGTATCCTCGGCCAAATCCTCCATCTCCTCATACAGGCCGCGAGCCAGGAAAAAATTCCGCACTCGCGTCTCCTTATCATCAAGATAGGCTCGGCTTAGATACCAGAAAGCCTGATCCTCTATCGCGCCTAGCAAAGCCTCTGGATTATCGCTGTTATTGGAGCCCTGGAGGTGTCGAATATGCTCCAGATTGTCGGATATCGCCTCCCACTCTCCCAGGCGCATCTGATTGCTAATCATCGACTGCAGCTGCGGAACCAAATCCGGATGTTCAAATCCGAGTACCGTACGCATGACCTGCAGTTGCCGGTTCTGAATATCCGCCAGCTGCTCATAGTCACCCTGTTCATTGAGCAGGGAGACCATGGCCGCCAGGGGTTCCAGCAAGCTTTGATGATAGGCTCCAAATTCCGATTGCAGATCTTCAAGCTGAGTCTGGTAATTTTGCAATTCGACTAATTGTTCATTGCTTGCTGTCAGCAATGCATTCGCTTCCACGGCCAAAGTTTGCGAAAGCGGGCAGATCAATAGTAAAAATGCCGTGAATGCATTGATAATTGAAGGGTTCTGGCATTTTTTATCGATATTCATAGCGATATTCATAGCGACAATCATAGCGACAATACCGAGCGGAAATAAGCAGGAGCTCTGACAATAACTTGATCTCTGGGTCTTGTCGATACACACTGCTTAAATCTGCAATCTCACATTGACATGAGTTCATCGCAACTCCATGAAAAACAGCATCCTTTTTATAGCCGCCTTGCTTGCCAGCGCCTCCACGATGCTGCGGGCACAGGAAGATCAAGCCGATCTTTATGATATCGCGGGTGAGTTCGCCTTCGTGCGAATTCAATACGACAGCTACTACGATGGGGGCTACTATGGAGGCCCCTGGGCAACCGATTTTCCCGCTGCCGATGAAAATTTCCTAAGAGGGGTGGCTCGACTATCCAATGTTCGCGTCATGAGCCTCCCCAAGGTGTTGCGTTTCGATGACGAAGAAATTTTTAATTACCCCTTTCTGTATGCATTGGAAATGGGCCGCAACGGAGGCCTGTCGCTGTCTCCAGCAGAATCCGAAAACCTGCGAGAATATCTCTTGCGCGGCGGCTTCCTGTTAATCGATGATTTTTGGGGCGAGCAACAATGGGATGCTTTCTATCAAGATTTTTCCCAGCTTTTCCCGGACCGGGAATTAACTGAACTGCATGCCGAGCATGAAATTTATCATACCTTCTATGACATCGATGGCCCGCAGATGATTCCCGGCCGTGGCGGCAGACGCGGCTTCGGGCAGGCAGGAATTGATATAGCCAGCAATCATGCCATCGTCGATGACGACGGCAGAATCATGGTGCTGATTAATTGGAACTCTGACATGGGCGATGGATGGGAACACACTTACGATCAGTGGTATCCCACTCAGTATTCGAACTCAGCTTATCAACTTGGGATCAATTACCTGATCTATTCTTTAACCCACTAAACGAGTTCACCAAGAATTCATTACACTTCTCATCATTTGCATTTCACTATGATCATATTACTATTCATTGGCGGGCAATTTAACCTTACTGAGAATTATATTTGTAGTCAGCAATTACCGTTTCTGCCAGATGCTCCTATTCAATGGTTAGCTAATAAATCAAACCCAGCCACGCAATAGAACAGGTCCAAGAGTATGCTTTACGCGTTCATAATAAATAGTCTATTGGTTTCAGCCGCCGTAGTGATCCACTATGAAATCCTGCGCCTGCTCTCTATCATCATCCCCAAACTACGAGTTAAACATCGAATACGAGTAATCGTTGGCGTATTCGGCAGCATCTGCGCGCATATTGTTGAAATTTGGCTGTTCGGCATCGCCTTTTACTTTATGAGTATCTATGGTGATTTCGGAAGTATGGTTGGAAACTTCTCTGGCAACTTGCTCGACTGCGTGTATTTCTCTTTCACCAACTATACGACCTTGGGCTACGGCGATATTGTGCCTTTCGGTCACCTTCGCTTTCTGGCGGGACTCGAAGCGATTACCGGCCTGTCTCTGATTACCTGGTCGGCTTCCTATATGTTCATGGAAATGACAAAATTCTGGGAAGAAAAATAAAACCTGAACAGAAGAAGAAAGTGGTAACAGTCATTAACTTCCAAATACAAAAAAAAGGCCAGCTGCGTTGTTGCGCTTGTTCGACGTATGCCTAATATTCCTTCATAAGCGCATCTGCCATCTGACCATTTGGCGACTTGCTTAAAGTGCGATCTATTCGGGACACTACACTAGCGAGCCTTTGAACCAAATCGGTTTTGCGACGACCTGTATTACAGGGACATAAAATGCGCGATCTGAAACAACGCAGCTTTAATGAATGGCTGATTATTCGTTGCCAGCAAGGGGAGAGGGACGCATTTACCGCCTTGGTCAAGGCTTGGGAGCGAAGATACTACCTGTATGCCCTGAACAGACTGGAAGACAGGGAGGCGGCCAAGGATGTTACTCAGGATTGCCTGTTATCCATAAGCCGCAGCCTGGGCACGTTGTCTGATCCGGCGGCCTTTCCTAAATGGAGCTTTCGGATTCTCGAACGCCGCTGTATCGATTGGCTTCGAAAGACGATTCGTGAGCGTGCGCTGATTCAACAGCAGGAAAACTTGCCCGATATTGGCATCAGTGATGATACCGAGGATAAGCTGAACGTTGAGCAACTACTGGCAAAGCTGGATTCCAGACTCGCGACGATATTGAAACTCTACTATCTCGAATCTCTAAGCATAGATGAAATAGCCGAGATCAGCGACGTGCCACCGGGCACGGTAAAGTCGAGACTTTTTTATGCACGTAAATTGATGATGAAAGCATTGGAGGAATAGACCATGAATAATATTGACGAACAGATTCGAAAGGCACTGACAGAAGAAGATCAGAAGATGCTTGCTGAAATCGATAGCGAGGCTGGCCTGTTCGAACTAATAGGCATGACCTTTAAAGGCAAGCAAGCCTGGATGACCTCTTACATATACTTCGTTGGCTTTACTGTCGCCGCCGCTGGCGTCTATTTTGTAATTCAATATCTGGGCACCAGTGATATTAAATCCAGTTTAAATTGGGCTCTGCTAATAATTACCTGTCTGCTCACTATAGTGATATTAAAAATCTTTGCCTGGCAGCAGATGCAAAAACTGGAACTGCTGCGCGAGATAAAACGTCTGGAAATGCGCATTATGTTAGTGCTGGCTGAACAAAAAAAAGAATAAGTAGTTGCGAGGTGTCGGACATTGGCTAGTGTCTTATTTTGATATTCAGTGCCTTGAGACTAAAACCGACAACTTGATCCTATGATTAGGGCCTGATTACCCCAATATTACCTTCGATCTGAATATCCGTACCCAGCGGGGCCGATAGTTCCTGTAAGCGCCGCAAGATACGCTGTGCGATCTCTGGAGGCGCAATTCTCGGGATTCCTCGCTGAGCTAGCTTGGTCTCATCGTAGCGCGCCTCCACAGGATGAATGCGCACTTCTTTAAGTTTGCCGCCCGCATACTCATTAATCGCAATGATGCTCTCGAACTTGACTGGAAACTCAGCGTTCGGTGGACCCACACTCCGCTGCGGATCTCCTCGTCCTGCCAGACCCGATACATCCATTTGCCGAATGAATTCACCCAGGCCATAAAAGATAGGTCGGTTGTTATAGATTTCAATTCCTCTGAGTGCATGCACACCCGTACCTTGAAATAGATCGGCACCATTGTCGATTGCTGCCTTGGCAAATTCAGGTAAGTAGTCAGCAATGCTTGAATTGGTATCGATGTGTTCAGCTTCGGGAATCCCTTCGCCACGATAGCCGCCGGTGGTTTGCAGAAAATGATGGGCGTGAATCGCAACCGTAATAAAGTCGGATTTCATTTTACCTTCGCGCACCGACGCTAAGGTGTCAGTCAGATCTTGTTGATTCATCTCATAGTGATAGTAGGGTTCACTAATGCCGCGAGAGGCTTTGCGGAATTCGTTGCCTATAAACGAAATCTGCGAATCGGTGTTAGCGCCACGAGCATAAAATCCCGTGCCATTTGGAAAATGATCGCGCAGAGTTTGCAGAGCGTCCCAATCCTCTTCTGGCAGCATAAAATACCGGGTCACGCGCAGAGGCGCAATGCCTCCAGTGCCCGGCCATTCACCGCGCGCCGGCTGCGCCCTGGGATTATGATCTGAAACCGCAACCATGCCGACCCGACCACCCGGGCTGCTATAGAAACGCGCCGCCCTGGCAGCCCAGTAACTGTCTCCATAACCCGCATATTGCAGGCCGGCTCGATCCAGATGACGACTGGTTTCCAGCAATCCTTCCGGGCCAAGATCATTCGCGTGGTTATTCGGTCTGGATACGATATCGAATCCCATTTCCTTTACCCATTCGGCGGCCTTGGGATCACCGGCAAATCCACCACCTGCGGAACCGCGAAAATTTCGCCCGTCGATAAGATTACCTTCCAGATTACCAGTCGTTGCATCTGCTCCCTGAGTCAATTCGACTATTGCCCGAAACCCTGGATCGCTCATCATATGATCCAGCGGGTAGGCGATGATGATGTCGCCTACTACGGCAATAGTAAAACCATCATCAACCGTGGTAGCTAATTCATCAGGATTCACGTCCTGCGCAAAAGAATTAGCGCCTAGCAGAGCAGAAAAAACTATTGATAAAGAAAGATAGCTGGCTCTTTTACTAATCATCTTGATACGCCCTCGTTCTGTTTATCTCATTACTCTCGGAGCTTGGAGACGCCGGGATAATACGCCAACGCTCAGCTTACTATTTATCTATTTATCTATTTATCTATTTATAGAGTCTATTTATTGGAGAGGGACCAAACGAAGTCCATGTCCCTTGATGATGCGCGGCGCTGACATCCCCGCGAGACCAGTCACAAACACCGTCAGCAAAAATTTCGCGCAACTGTGCCATTTGTTCCTCGGTAATAGTCACCCCATAGTCCGCCGGATTTACTGAGCGTAACTGACAACTGACTATATCATTTGCCAGCGGAGCACCGGCTACCTGTCTCGGGGTTCGATAAGCCGGATACAGTTCGTTACAGCGACTACCTCCCCCATAGCTTTGCTCTTCTTCGATAAGAAGCCGCACGGCTGCCGTATTGTCCCAGCAGCTGTCTTGCAGCGCCTGCGGCTTATTTCTCACTGTCTTAAGTACCGGATCGCGCTCAATTTCATCTTCGATGATAGCCATTAACCAACTGTCCATCTGCCGAAATAAATTACCCAAATCGGGCTGATCGACCGTGAAATCCCAGCGTCCGCCTATTTGCATCACATGATTATCCGCATGACCGTTAGCATTTTGCAGCCGTTGACGAGTCGAGAATTGATGCACCAGCATATGAATATCACCGTCCTCGCTATGATCGGTATAGCTGCGATAGTCGATAACCGGAGTAGTGGCCAGCCCTGCTCCACCGAATAATACGCGGCCAGATTCTATTGCTCTCTTTCTGGCCTGCGGATCTGCCTGGTGCCGCTGAGCCACATGATTTAAATCACGATCGAAGCCGCCGATGTCACGATTGAGATCGATGAATTGCTGCGGACTAATCAGCCCTTCATTTAGCGCGCCCAGACCGTATTGCACGCCCACATTATCCAGTGGACGCTGAGCAAGTCTAGCATTCAAACCCAATGGATTAGCAAGCGTGCCATAAACGTTAACCGTGTGATCGTAGACCGTCGCTCTGATCCCCGTCGGATTCGCTGCGCTGTACAAGTCAGCCTGCAGTGCCTGCGGGCTGACTTCGCCCCCCTGCTCTTCTGCCGCCGTATCAATCGTATACAGCGGGTCGAGTCGCGCCGCTCCCCGACTCAAATTTTCGATCGATCCCCAGGACCCAAAGCCTGCCACTGCCCGCTGCTGCTCCCGGGTAAAACTTTCCACATTGGTTTCGGTGAAGTAGTAATTCAATAAACGGGAATCTGCCAGGGTGAATATAGTCGCCGTAGTCACATCAGGAAAACTCGACGAAACGATAATGCCATCGAATACACCGGGATAATTGTCGGCCGTCTGATGTGATTGATAGGAACCGCCTGAGGCCCCGGTGGCAATCGTGTAAACAGGCTCGCCGTAATGTTCGATAAACAGTTCTTTCAGCATGATGTGCGTCTCAGAGGCCAGCAAATCGTTGCAGTTCTGGCCAAACACATTCAGGCTTGAAGACGCAACTGCATAGCCTTGCTCAAACAGACCCCGGCGCATCACTCCGCCGGTGTGATCGCCCTGTTGATGCCAACCGCCTCGACAACCGCCGCCATGGGTGTACACCAGCTTCTCATTCCAGTGGCGACTTTTATTCCAGGGGTCAATCGCACTCTGGAAAGGATTATGCAACATGGCGATCTCGTAGATCGCCCGGTTCACTGTTCCGGTCTCAACGCGGACAATATAGGGAATTGGCTGCTCTTCTGAGACCAGGGTGATCGTGCTAATGTCTGCGGGCAATTTATCGCCCGCATCCAGCGGCAGCGGCAAAAATGCAGCCGCTTGCTCTGACCAATACACGTAGTCAACCCGTGTCGGCACCGAACAATCAGCGTCAATTTCCGTGCCTAACATTTCACCGGCTACAGTTTGAAATTCAGCCGCCTGACAATAAAAGGGCTGTTCATGCGGACCCGAGATAATCGGTCCGGTAATGGGATAATTAGTGAGGGTCAGACTTTGCGAGAGTTGCGTGCCTTCGATTCCAGCAACGAGGGCGCTGTCGCCATTGGGGAGATCGCTCAGCAGAGTCTGTACCGACCGGGAAGATATATTTCTGAAATTTGCCTTCACATCTCTGCCGTCGAGGCTGAGATTCAGGCGCGCGGTACTCAGCCCGTCCGGCAAGCTAATCTCAACCAGCACATCGCCCCCGGTGACCAGCCAGGACTTGGTAGACACTGTAGTAATCTCTATTCCGGGCTCAATTGCTGCAGCAACAGAAGCAAGACTTGTGGATACCGGCTCTTCTGAAGAACAAGCCATAAGCAAGGAACTTATCACCGCCATACACCACAGCTTTCTCAAACTATGCCTGCGCGGAACCCAAACTCTCATCAGCAAACTCCTCTTGGTCAGGCTGCCATTTTGGAGGCCAGAAACGGTAATGTAAAGACTCCATTAAGCTTGTTCGCAGAAGACATACACCAAATTGCGAAAGCAGTGTTAGAATTGAATCTTCGAACTTCGATTGCACCATGGTAAGGAATATGAATGCTAAGAACGCTATAAAACTGGTAGATGTTGAAATTGCCGGAGAAGTAATAATCGACAAGAAATGCTCCAAATGCAAAAAATCAATTTGTTGTAATTCTATCAATCAAAAAATTCCTGCGCCAAAATCCAAGGAAGACTTCGATCATCTGCTGTGGCAAATCTCACATCAGGGCATCAATGTTTTTAAAGATGCCGACGGCTGGTTCCTGCTTATTGAAACCAATTGCAGCCATTTACTCGAAGGGGGAGTGTGCGGTATCTACGACAACAGACCCTGGGTTTGCCGTGAATACACCAACGACTTCTGCGAATTCGATGAATCTATAGAAGAAGCAAGCGAAATATTTTTCTCTACTCACAAGCAACTGGAGAAATATTGTCGCAAACGTTTTAAAAAATGGGATAAGCGCTTCACCATATATGACTAATAGAACTATGACTAATAGAACTATGACTAATAGAACAGAACTATGACTAATAATAGAGGAAAGTTGCAAGTCTTCGCCTATTTGCGCGCATGCCTGCTCGGCATGAGCTTGTTGTTTCCTCATTTTTCCATAGCTCAGGAAGACCCGTTGCAGCTCAGCATCGACGCCGCTTCCAACGCATTACAGGAGCTCGACGACAAGGCGGCTGCTTGCTTGCCCGGCGCAACAAGTTCGACCTCGAGCGATGAGGCAAAACAAAGCTGTGACGCCTTCCTGTCCGCCATCGACGGTGAATTAATGGCCAGCTATCTAGGTCACTGCGCCACATTAAAATCCTGGCGCGACAGCTTCGTGAGCCAAGTCGCTAATTCCACCACCGATATTGAGAATAGCGAAGCAATATTACGGCGATTGATCGGCGTTGAATTTACTTGCGGACAAAATGCCCTGCCGCTTCGGACTCGCTATGTAGTGACTGCATTTTCTCAGCTGCAGGCGGGGAAGAATATGCAAGTCGATGCCAAACTGAGCAGGCGTCTCGCTGAATTGAATTTTGCAACAATGGAAGAGCGTGCGAGGATATTATTACAACAATCGGTAGGCCAACAACAATCAAGAAGCCAACTGGAAACAGAGCGCCAATCGAATTCCCTGGAAAACGAATTGATACGGCAGCAAATTAGAAATTCTCAACCGTCTAATTAGACGTTCGATGAACAAGGAACACCGGCGGTCAGAGATAAAGAATTCGGCTTTTAAAACTAGTAGAGCACCAAAAAATTGCCATCAGGCAATTTCGCCGCCGCGGGAAAACTAAAATTTTGCAGGGTAATGTCTTGCTGGAAATCGTAATCCTTTAACTCACCGCTGGCATCAAACAAGCGCATGTTCAACCTGCCGCCCTTGGTGTGACTAATGGCCTCAGCCCACACGATTAGTCGATCACCTTGCTGGTTAATGGCAATCGCCGGGTTTTTCTGTCGCGTCTTGATAAACGGCTCACCTACTGCCGAGGCAACGGCGTCATCCGCCAGCTTCATCTGAATGATTCGACCTTCCGTCTCGAATACCAGCCACTGCGCAGAATTACTGTCCAGCACGATGTCGTTGGTACTCAAGGGGCAAGCTGAAAGTTCCCACTCTTGTAGCGGACCTACATCGCCGTAAGTGCCAGCCGCTAATTTGCCCTGGGAAAATTGCGTGCTTAGTATTTGCATATGCCGACCGATACCATCGATCGCCGATCGATACGCTACTCGCAAATCATCTTCATCGCTAAAATCTGTCGCCAATACGCAGCAGGCACAGGCACCCAAATCAGGATTTCCCAGCCTCATTTCCTCCCCGAAGCTGGCACCGAAATCACTGGAGATTCGCGCGTATACGGTTCTTTCATATTCTCGGGTCAGGGCCCCCGCCGCCCAGACAATCGCGACTTGAGATCCAAGGGCCGCGACATCGGCACCGGCATCCAGACCTTCATTAAATTGCGCCAGCATAGGTCGTTGCGCTTCAAATTGATTACGTTCGCTATTGGAGCGGGCATAAAAATATTGATTGGATTTAGGCCGGTACCAAACCACATGGATTCGCCCTTCGCCGTCTATAGCCATCGAAGCCCTGGCAATAGAAAAAGTCTGCAGATCATAGGCTTCGCTGGAAACCTTAATCGGTGTGCCAAATCGATTTTCTGCAGTGAGATATTGGCGGTAATAAAGATTACCTTCCCGGGCGCCTGGTGCACGCAATCGTTTCCTAAAATACAGCAGATGAATGTCGCCCTGCCCATCTACAATCAGGCGCGGCTGAAAACCGCCATCGGGAGTGGGCTGAATTAAAACCTCGGCAAATGCTGAGCCGGTGGCAAACAGCAGCAATGCGGCCACAATCAGCAGCACAGATCGCAAGATGGGGATATTCCGGTCCTTTGTTAACATGCACTCAACCCCGAGTTTTCAAGAGATTTAGGCCGCTTCCGAACTGTGCAGCAGTAGAATATACGGCAAAATTAGTGCAGACTTTGCACGATGTTGAAATTCGCCGGCCTTGAGCGACATCATAACAGTAAAATCAGGCGGAATTGAATCCGCTTGGGCCGCGAAATCCAGAGTGTTAAGCAGGGTATACCATGAATTTATCTACCATTAACTTCGCTAAAGCGGCTGTAGTCGCTATTACTACACTGATATTGACCAGCTGTTCCGCGCCTGAAGAAACTGCATCGAATGCCGTTGGCACCGACACTGTCTACAATACAAGCCTTGATGTGACCGAGGTCATGACGCTGGTTTTGGAGCCCGCCTCAGACATCCTATGGGGTTCTGGTGGCTGGATTCTCGATGCCGCAGGCCTTGAAGAACTTTTCCCCACCACCGATGAAGGCTGGGACTATGTGTACGCCCAGGCTGCCGTGGTGGTCGAGTCCGGCAATATGCTGGCATTGCCAGGCAGAGCCGTGGACAACGATGCCTGGATGATCTATAGCGAAGGTCTTAGCGCCGCCGGTGTACTAGCGATGGAGTCGGCAGCCGCCCATAACGAAGAAGATTTCTTTCAGGCCGGAGCGCAGATATACAGTGTCTGTACTGCCTGTCATCAGGCGTACAATCCGGATATCCTGAATGCCTTCGATGAAGAAAACTAGGCATAAGACGCATTGATAATGAAGGGAATTCGGCTTCAACAATCGAATCATTATAGAAACAGCCTTACTCTCGGCTTTCTTTCCAGACTTCCCTCCAGCTTCCTTTTACTGGGTCTGGCTCTGGCGCTGGGATTGTTCTCCTTCAGTGCCTTCGGCCACACCATCGAAGGGAAAGATGCGAGTTTCGTTGAGGCTATCGACGGTCCTGCCATAGGCCCGTTTATATATCTGGGTGCCAAACACATGGTAACCGGCTATGACCATCTGCTGTTTCTGCTCGGGGTAATTTTCTTCCTCTATCGCCCCAGGCATGTGGTGCAATACGTCACCCTGTTCGCCATCGGCCATAGCATCACTTTACTGTTTGGTGTACTGGCAGATATTCGGGTCAACGCGTATATCATCGATGCCATCATCGGCTTATCGATCGTGTATAAGGCCTTCGAAAATATCGATGGTTTTAAACGGCTGCTGGGCTTTGAGCCAAATACTCGCATCGCGGTATTCGTGTTTGGCCTTTTCCACGGGCTCGGCCTCGCCACCAAGTTGCAGGAATTCGACCTCTCTGCCAACGGTCTGGTAAGCAACATCATCAGCTTCAATGTCGGTGTCGAGATTGGGCAGATATTGGCCCTATCGGCGGTGTTCATTATCCTCAGTATCTGGCGTAGCAGCGGCAGCTATCTGAAGCACGCATTCGTCACCAATGTTGCATTGATGAGCGGCGGTTTTATGCTGGCCGGATATCAATTGAGCGCGATGGTTCTATTAACCCCTATTAACTAATTCCGGAGCGATACTGTGGCCGCGAAAGAAACTGGCACCCCCCCTTCCCCGAAAAACATCATCATAGCCACAGCAATAGCACTTGTAGTGGCGCTAGTTGTGCTATTGGTAGCTATCTTGCCGGCGGAATTTGGTTCTGACCCCCTAGGTACCGGTGAATTATTCGGGTTTACGGCGTTATCAAGAGATGCAAATCCATTCGAGGAACAATTGGAAGTGCATCGTAGTGATTATGTGGAGTTTGTACTCGATGCCTTTCAGTCGGTGGAGTACAAGTACTTGATGGATCTGGACGCCACTATGGTGTTCAGCTGGGTAGCTGACGGTGAGCTTTATTACGACATGCATGCGGAACCGGCAGGCCTCGGTGCGGAGTATGCCGAGAGTTTCGAACAGGGTACTGCCGATCGCCGCATGGGGTCATTCCATGCTCCCTTCACCGGTATTCATGGCTGGTTCTGGGAAAACCGGAGTTTAAATACAGTGGTCATTAAGCTCTATTCATCCGGCTTCTATCAAAGCTCTACCGTATTTGGCGATGGCGGCGACTATGAGAGACAGATCAACCCGGTCGCTGAATAAGATCCTGCGGTGAATTTATGTTCAATCGTTGCAGATCTGTTTTAACTAATCCGGGATTGCACGCTTTTGTCTTCAGAAAGGCAGAACAGTAAATAAACCCGGCCAATTATCCACTGCCAAAAAAAAGCCCGCTAGCAGCGGGCTTTTTTAATTTTGAAAGTGATTCCTATTGACCTGGCTCTGTCTGGTCAGTTCCGTCACGTGGCGCACCGGTACCGGATGAACCCATGAACAATTTACGTCCATCAGGGAAAGTGATATCACGTCCGTTTGCACGGCAAGTTGGCTCACACAGTCGGTCTTTAGACTGATAACCAGTCACTACGATATCCTGACCCAGTTCCAAAGAGTTTCTGTTGATACCACGACGCAGAAGCGTATTAGGTGTGCCGCCTTCTACCATCCATGGACCTGGATCACGTGTTGCTTCAGGATCGTTGTTGTCCAAGTGAATCCATGTGTGGGGGTTAATCCACTCAACACGCGTAATTGGACCGCCTAAACGAACCGGCAGGTTTGCATCAAATTCAGCAGAAAAAGCGTGGTGTGCAACCGCTGCAGGCTCGTATGCAATAACACCGACGGCGGTAATAGCGGCTAATGCCAATAATTTAGTTTTCATATAGTTCACCCTAGTTATCACTTGAAGTGTCTGAGCAGTCTAAAAAGATCGCAAAAGAAACAGACCCCTTGCTTTGCCCAAATCACTGTAAATATCAATTAAGCGGTCAGTTACCCGCATTCTATACAAGGGCTCACACGTTTTCCAAGTAGAATGCGTTAAAACGAGCCCTTTTTTGATCAAAATCGTCCTAGAAGCCTAATTCTGACTCTCTACCTTTACGATATTTACCGTACATCATCTCTTCTACGAATTCTACACACTTAAATTGTGGCAGTTCGAAGCCTTCTTCCAGACGACGATAAATAGGCATTTTGATCGTCCATGACTCTTCGAAGATATCCGGGTCTTCCATAGTCGCTTCGTATTCGATGACGTTCTCGCTAACCATGGTATAGCGTTCGGTAACCTTCAGCTTATAGGTGTGATAGTTACCCGCTCTATCAAACCAGGTGCGGTCATCCATGCCACTTGCTTCGACTACCCAGGTGTCGCCATCCCAGTATCCCCAGGACTGGCCCATCCAGGAATCCAGCGGCGCCTCGCCCGGATCTTCCAGGAACACATTACGTACGGCTCCTGCGAATGAATAGGCTATGAAGAAAGCACTCTCGCTCTGGAAAATCTGGAAAGGATGCGGAACATAAGTAGCTCTGGGCACACCCGGCATATAGCACTTTATTTCAGGATCGTTTGCCAACCAGTTGGCCGCATTCTCGTCACGCTTCGCCAGGGCTTCTGGCTTGTAAGGAATAGTGCCGCCTACAACAACACCAAAGCTTGCCGGAACGGCACCGACCGCACCCATTGCCACAACTTCAGGCGCAGGAACCGGGACGAAATCGCCTGCAACCAATTGATAGGCTGCCTTCGGTGGCGCTGCTTCAAGATTGTCATTAGCATTCATCAGAACCTGCCAGATTCCATTCAGGTCTGGCTTACCATTAGGTCCGCGAGGAATATCACTGCCGCTTGAATTTGCGGTCTGAGCGACTTGTGTTGATTGTGTCTCGGTTGTCTCGGTAGGTGAACAACCTACAAATAGCACGGCGAGTGCTGGGAGCAGCCATTGAATCTTCATAGTTCTACCTTTATTGCTTTAATTGGAATTTCTCCCCCGTTAAGGAGCAACGATATTCCCATCTGCACCTAGGGCGTGTCAAGCCAAACGCTCCGAATCGCCTAGCCTAAGACCCAGAGTCCCTGCTCACTTGTCCCAGCTCAAACCAATGTCAATTAGTCCCTGCTATCAGGGCAAAATTGGAGCCATGCTATTGTCGTATCACAACGACATATCAGCCCCGGCTAGCCAACGATAGAGTGCCAGTTATTCACCAAATACTCGGCGGTTCTCCAGGACAGAGCCTGTACCGTGAGCGTCGGATTACGCGAACCGCTGCTGCCCATGACCGAGCCGCCAAGTATGCCCAGATTAGGTGCCTCATGGGAAAAACCCCATTCGTTCACTACATTGCTTTCACTATTAAGGCCCATGCGCGTACCGCCGTAAGCGTGAGTTGATGCTCCCATGAGATGGCCGACACCCGACTTGATTACCTTGATGGCCCCGGCTTCCCGATACCACTGTTCCATTTTCTCTTGTGAATAGGCTGCGATGCGCTTTTCATTATCACCATAACGCGCCGTTATGCGTGTCACTGGAAACCCCAGCGGGTCCTTAACCACCGGGTCCAGATCCAGATAATTATCCTCATAGGGCAGAGTTGTCTTCTGGATATAAGCTGAATTAGTGCGGTCCGCATTCTTCATGATGAAGGCTTTCCAGTCTGAGCCCCAATTTCGCGTTTCACCGAAAGTCCCCATCTTGGCAGCACTCATCGGTTTGCGATTAGTGTGCACCCAAAGATTAGCGCCGCCGATAAAATCCAGATCGGAGTGATCGAAATTATCGTCGGCCCACTCATCGATACCGACACCTTGTGCGGGCAGTCCGTACCAATTGTGCAGATCGCGATCAAACAAGGCCGTCACCGGCGCACCCTGATGATGACTGAAGTAATGCCTGCCCACCTGAGCGGAATTATTCGCCAGCCCATCAGGAAAGGCTCTGGATTTGGAAAGCTGCAGTAAGCGCACGTTCTCGTAAGCGTAGCTCGCAAGCAACACCACCTCCGCCGGCTGAAAGAAGGTTTCATTACCCTTTATATAGTCGACTCCGGTAACCTTGCCATCATTATCGGTGACGATTTGAGTAACCCTCGCGAAGGTAACAACCTGCAAATTGCCCGTGTCCACCGCCTTTGGAATAACGCTGTAGGCTGTCGAACTCTTTGCCTTTACGTGACAGCCTCCCTTGTCACAAAAACCGTGATACTGGCAAGGCGGACGACCATCAAACAGTTCGGTAGTAATCGCGGCAGGACCCTGGAATGGATTCCAGTCGAGTTCGCGCGCGGCATTACTCATCAATTCGGTAAACGGTGAACTGCGCAGCGGTTGCATGGGATATTCCCGCTGTCGTTCACCTTCAAAAATATTGCCGGCCTTGTTTTTCTTGCCCTTAACATTGCCCGCCTGACCGGAGATACCCACCGTGTATTCCACTTTATCGTAGAAAGGTTCGAGGTCGTCGTAACTTAGGGGCCAGTCCTCGATAGTCGATCCTGTTGGTATACGATTGGCACCATAGCGCTCGCGTGTAGCGCTAACGACATTAAAGTCCCAGGGATTCAGACGCCAACTTTGTGCCCAGTAATGCATGGTAGTACCACCTACCGCATTCATCATCGGATGCCCGCCCTGAACTGCCGTATCATTCTCCGTGGCACGAACTGTCGGCGCTTCGGTGGCCGCCTTCTGTACCGATTGAGGCCAGTTGCGTGAGCCGTTTCGAAGCTCATCCGGCGCAAAATCTCGAGGACTCAGCCAGCCTCCCGCTTCAAGACCAATGACTTTAAGTCCAGCGTTAGTCAAGGGCAGTGCCGCTACACCGCCGGCGGCACCCATGCCGACGATAACCACGTCGGTTTTCGCTAATTGCTTAGGCATGGTCACTACTCCCGGCGCTGTTCGTGTCTCCACGCATATTGCTTGCCATCTTGGTGTAGGTGCTGTGGTCATAGGCAGATTGGTGATTGGGCTCAAGCTCGGCACCCTTTGAAATATCGGTTTCGCTAGCACCGAGACGGATGCCCGGGTAGCGAACCATGTCCCAGCCGACAAAGCCCTGATTGCCTCCATAGTAAGGATCACAAAAAGTGCCATCGATAGTGTGGTTACGCAGCAAATTAAAGAACCCGCTGCCGCTCGGCGCAAAACCAGGAACCTTATTCGTCTGCACGGCTAACAAGATCGAGTTTTGCTGGTCCTTAAGAAGTTGGTAAAAAGGCTTGTTACGCGTCTGGCGGGCAAAATCATTGATAGCACTAAGGCCCACCATATAGTTATGCCGCGAAGCGGAATTATGACTGGCCAATGCGCGGTCGATATAATGCACCGCCCGCGCTTCTTTCGCGCCAGGGCCGTTATCGTCCGAGGGGATAAGGCAATCGCATATCGCCTCCAGCGTATCCGCCTCTTCGGCGGTTAATACTTCCAGTGCTTCCCGCACCGTAATCGAAGCCGTGCTGACACGGGTTGGAGCTGCCTCGGCGGCAATCACATTCCCCGTAGCTACCGAGCCTACGGCGGCGGCGCCTACGATTCCTGCACTCTTCAGTAAATTTCGCCGGGATGGATTGCTGGGCTCGTGTTCAGCCTTGTTGTTATTGTTAATGTCTTTGGCCATGTTCGTCTCCCACCGTGGCTGCCCATGTATTCGCGCCTTGTGCCGCGAATACGGAATCGCTTGAGCGTAACAAATATCCAATTTTCTGTATATGACCGGGAGTCGTCCGATGCAGGAGATAGTAGAACAGAGGGGGAACAGAGGGGACACTAATA
>JABMOK010000034.1 GCA_013204155.1 Pseudohongiella sp.
AATCAGTTTCAACAATCAGTTTCAACAATCAGTTTCAATAATCAGTTTCAACAATCAGTTTCAATAATCAGTTTCAATAATCAGTTTCAATAATCAGTTTCAACTACAGAGGTCGCTCCATCATGCATAAACTTAACCAGCTAGTTGCGGTTGCACTAGCAGTTCTGGCATCTACCGCCGCTTTTTCGCAGCAGGGCAATGCCCGTGGCCCCATAGGGGAAAGCCCCTATAACATTATCTCCGGTTGGCATGTGCCCTTCGCCGGACCGGGTTTTTCTTTTGGCGGTAATTCCGGTATCTGGGCCGAGTCTGCAGATCGCATAATCATCGCACAGCGTGGCGAAACGGTATTGCCTTACCCGATTCCTGATGATTTCCCTGGCTTTGCCGGCGCCCTGGGCATTAATGTGTTGCAGGTTACTAATCGCCGCACCTGGAACAACTGCCTGTTTACAGTGAATGGCGATGGTGAATTGTTAGAGCTTTGGGATCAGTGGGACTATCTCTGCGAGGGTTCAGACGGACCGGGGCCACACCGGGTTCGCATAAGCCCCTACGATCCTGAGAGCCGTATCTGGTTAGTCAATGAGACCTTTTCCCAGATCTATGTGTTTTCTAATGATGGCAGCGAATTGCTGGCGACCTATGGTGAGAAGGGTGTTTCCGGCGACGACGAGACGCATTTCGGCCGACCTCAAGACGTGGCTTTCTTGCCGGATGGCCGAATTCTGATTGCCGATGGACTGGACAATAATCGAATCATGGTCATGGACAATGACATGAACTACCTCGGTGAGTTTGGCGGCAAAGGCGATGGCCCGGGTCAAACCAATACCATTCATGCGGTTGCCGTTGGCCCCGATGGGCTGGTGTTTGTACTCGATCGGTCCGGCGGTCGTGTTAACGTTTTTAGAAGCACTGATAATCCGACACAATTCGATTTCGTCAGAGCTATCGGCGAACTCACTTTGCCGTTGGATATCATCGTCAACGAAAACGACTTCTGGATTACCGATCTTGGACCGCTCAGGTTTAGTAATTACGATTTTGAAGGCGAGCTCAAATATACCTGGCTGGTGCCACTGGCATTGCCCGATGGTTACATAGAGGTGCACACATTTAGTGTCGATCCCGATGGCAATCTCTACGGAGGTGACAATCAATATGGGCGGACACAGAAATTTGTAGCAAAGCCCGGATCGGGTCCTGAGCTGTTAATCGAACCACCCTGGACGGGTCTGTAACAAGCCGTATTGTCCAGCATCAACAGGAGCAAGACATGATTACAAAAAGCGTTGCTAGAATCGTAGTATTGCAGTTGTGTTTTGCTTTGCTGGCACTGCATCAAAGTGTACAGGCAGCAGATAAGAATTGGACTGTTGGTCGAACCATTGATGGTCAGGCTAATTTGCAGGGAGTCTGGGAAAACAACAGCATCACGCCTGTCGAACGACCGGAAATCTTTGGTGAAAGAGCTACTCTTAGCGATGAAGAGATGGTTTTTTTAAATCGGCGGATCGGGGAAATCATCGCCGATGGTGGTGATGCATTATTCGGTGAAGGCGTGCTGCAGGCGGCTTTTTCCGGCGAAGTGAAATCCTATGACCCCTCTACCGGAAACTATGATCAACAGTGGATGGTGGACCGAAAGGTTCATAATCGAACATCGCAAATAATCGACCCATCTAATGGTCGTTTCCCGGCCAAGACCGAGCAAGCTCTGGCCCATGAGGCTGATTTGCGAGCCTATGCAGCCGAGCATCCTGCGGATTCCTGGACAGATCGTTCGCTTTCCGAGCGCTGCGTACATCGCGACGTACCAAATTTGGGTAGTGGCTATAACAGTTACTGGCAGATTGTTCAGGCGGCGGATCATGTATCCATCATTCAGGAAATGTTTCATGACGTAAGAATGATTCCGCTGATAGAGAAGCCACCTTTGGATGAAAAAATAAAACTATGGAATGGCAGCTCCAGAGGCTACTGGGATGGAGACACGCTGGTAATCGACACTAAAAACTTTAACGAAAAGAATGATCCTGGCTTGAATACCGAAGCAAGAATTTATCAGGAACGGCTGACTCGAATAAATGAGAGTCAACTGCAGTACGATATTGTAGTTCATGATCCTGGGACTTATACCGATGACTATACTCGCCGCATAATTTTCGATAATTCCGAAGATCAGATTTATGAGTATGCTTGCCATGAAGGAAATTATGGCATGATGAATATATTGTCTGGCCATCGCGCCGAGGAGCGCATGGCATTGGGAGCAAGGCAGAACAGTAATTAGTTTATGCGTGTTGAATAATGAAGTTTAGGGAAATAATAAAGTTTAAGGAAAAATAATGAAAGCAATAACAAAAATAAAGACAATTACTTTCATAAGTCTATTTGCGTTTTCCATAATGCCAATGGCTTCAGCTCAAGATGCCCCGCGTCTTAACAAGGCTATAGAATTACTCGAAAATGATCAGCCGGCATTTGGCCTGTTATCTTTTGATTATTCCCTGAGCAATGCCCGTTCTCTGGCGCGTTCGGGACTCGATTTCATCATTATCGATATGGAGCATGCGCCATTCGATATCGAAAGCCTGCGGCAGTTTTTATTAGGCATGACAGACAAACGGTCAATTCTCGAAAAGGGGAATTTGCAACCGGATGTCATGCCATTCGTTCGTATTCCAGCAACCGGCGCTGAGAATGTACTTGCTCAAGCCAAGCAAGTCTTGGACGTAGGGGCGTTCGGCATTATGTATCCTTCGGTGAACACAGCCGATGAAGCAGAAATGGCAATTCGCGCCACTCGCTATCCCCAACTTAACGGTGCCGATGACTATGAACCTGCAGGCTTGCGTGGACGCAATCCTTCTAACGCTGTCTGGTACTGGGGAATTGACGACTACCATCCCAGAGCCGATGTTTGGCCTCTGGATCCGCGCGGAGAGCTGCTGGCCATTATTCAGATTGAAACTCCGGAAGGCGTAGAGAATATTGATGAAATTATTTCCGTGCCTGGTATTGGGGTAATTTTTATTGGCCCTTCTGATCTGAGCACTGCAATGGGTTATGCCAGTCCCGCCGCACCGCAAGTAGAAGCCGCTATTCAAACTGTATTAGCTGCGTGTATTGCCCACGACGTTGCCTGCGCCATAACAACCAGTTCTCGTAGTGTCGAGCAACGCATCGAAGAAGGCTTTAAATTTGTCACCGTTGGCCTGGACGGTGGGCTGTCAGCAGGAACTGCCGACGCCCTGCGCCGCGGACGTTCTGCGGCTGGCCGTTAGAGAGCTGACCGTTACAGAGCTGACCGTTACAGAGCTGACCGTTACAGAGTAAGTTACTTGCTTACTTACTCTGAATCGGATTCAGGCTCTCTCCGAGGGTTTACTTTTTGTCCTTTTTTGTCCCTTTTTGTCCCGGTTTTTAGCGCTCTCAGCGCTTCCTGCGCGCGTTAGGTGCTACCCTTCTAATTAATTCAAGATATCTGCCGCTGACCTGTATAGCTCTCTATAAATGCATCATATTTCAGGAGTTTTGCGGTAGATAGTCTGACAATGGATGTCTATTGTGAGTCGCTTTTAAAAGGCAGGTGTTTTGGTTTAGGAGCGGTGCTGGAGATTAGAAGCCAGTCTTTAGAGACCATTAGGAAACGGGTACGTCAATGAGCCAGAATCAATTCAATGCTGAAATTATCATAGTCGATGATAATCAGTTCCAGCTTAAGCTATTGTCACACCAGCTAGAAATGGTGGGGTATGAAAGCGTAATGGCTTTTGATAACGGTCAAGCAGCGCTTTGTTATATGACGGGCCGTGTTCTCGATTCCACGGTGGTCATCCTCGATCTTAATATGCCCAATATGGATGGCCTGGAATTTCTTCAGGCTCTCAAAGAGACAAATTATTCCGGCGCGTTATTACTGGTAAGTGGAGAGGATGAAAGAGTAGTGCAGTCAGCCGAAACGCTTGCATTGTCTTACAATTTGTTTGTACTCGGACACCTAAGTAAGCCTGCACAACAGCATCAGTTACAGAAATATCTAAATGAATTTTCCGCTCCCAAAGAGGCATTACCCGATACGGGCAATCAGAAAGTGTATACGGCAGATCGATTGAGGCAGGCGATTAAAGCGGGTGAGCTAACCAATGTTTATCAGCCCAAGGTGTTAGTGAGTACGGGAGAACTAAAGGGTATTGAGGCGTTGGTGCGTTGGGAGCATCCTGAAGATGGTGAGGTTCTCCCTGATAGATTTATTCACCTCGCGGAAGAAAATGGATTGATTGATGAGATTGCGCGGCAGGTATTGCGCGAAGCCTTCTACGACAGCAAGTTATTAAAAGATCTCGGGATGGATATTACCCTTGCGGTAAATATCTCTATGTACAATTTGAATACCCGAGAATTTATTAGCTACCTTGAGAAGGAATTGCAAAGTTCCGGTTTGAGTCCACAAGACTTGATTCTCGAAATAACGGAATCAAGATTGATGAAGGATTATTTGCTTGTTTTGGACATGCTTACCCGCTTACGCCTACGGCGTGTGAGTCTTTCGATTGACGATTTTGGTACAGGGCATTCTTCAATGGCTCAGTTGCGCGACATTCCATTCAACGAATTGAAGATCGACGGAAGCTTTGTGCATTCAGCTTGTGACAACGCAACCTTGCATGGAATATTTGATGGAAGTCTACAAACGGCAAAAAACCTGGGGATTAGAACTGTGGCCGAGGGAGTTGAAGATGAGGCTGACTGGAATTTTCTTGAAAATTCTGATTGTGACACAGCGCAGGGTTTTTTTATTGGCAGACCAATGAAAGCCATGGAACTTGTCGCCTGGCGTGAGCAGTGGACACAGCGATGCGCCAAAATTGCGGTTTAGGCTGTATGTCCTCGCGGCAAGGATTTAGTTGAAAGTAGTAGAGGAAAATTCAGTGCAGTGGAAGTTAAGCTGTAGGTGATTTTAGGCGTCGGGTTTAGGCGACAATTTTAGGCGACAATCTGAAGCAGCTCATCCAGCGCTGAAGCAAGTTTTGTTCGAGAAAATGGTTTGATTATGAGTGGTGCATCCAGATCGACGCCTGATTTATCCACGATTACCCCGGAAGGGAAACCGGACATATAGAGTGTCTTCACCGCAGGAAATTTCTCCCTAACCTCAGCCGCCAGTTCTACGCCAGACATTCCGCCAGGCATAGCGATGTCAGTTAGCAAAATTTCAATGTCTGGATTATTTTGCAAGCTAAGCAAAGCCTGTTTGCCATCGGTTGCTGCCAGCACCTCGAACCCCATGTTTTCCAGATAACTCACTGTCACTTCCAATAACTCGTATTCATCGTCAACAACGAGAACTTTTTCGGTGTGGTTATTATTTATCAAGTAGGGGGAATTGTCTTGGCCTGATGAACTTACCAGTGCTATTTCATCGGAGACTGGCAAAAATATGTCAATAGTGGTTCCTACGCCAGGCTCACTGTAAATTTGGATATTGCCACCGGACTGTTTTGTGAAACCATAGATCATAGCTAAGCCGAGGCCGGTACCTTTTCCTCTCTCCTTGGTAGTAAAAAACGGCTCGAAAACCCGGCTCATGGTCTCGGCAGTCATGCCATCGCCAGTATCAGTCACGGCGATCTGCACATACGATCCGGGATGCATATCTTCCTGATGCGCGAGAGGGCTATCTTCGGTGAGATGGAGTACGTCTGTGGTGATGTAAAACTTGCCACCCTTAGGCATTGCATCACGCGCATTAATAGCCAGGTTTAGAAAAGCGTTTTCCAGACCCGATGGGTCGACCAACACATTGGGTATGTTTTTCCCGGCATTGTATTGCATTTCAATATCCGGCCCTAAAGTGCGTGGCAACATATCGGCCATCTCACTAATAGTGATGTCAATGTCGACGGGCTTGGGTTGGAGTGGTTGACGACGCGCTACTGCTAACATGCGGTGGGTTAAATCGGCGCCTCGTTCCGCGGCTCTCTTGGCGGTATCCAATCTTTTCGCTGCCGTGCTGTCTTTTTCCAGCTCCATGGTCGCGAGATCCAGGTTGCCCATGATGACGCCTAATAAATTATTAAAGTCGTGAGCCATTCCTCCGGTTAGTTTACCGATAGCATCCATTTTTTGACTCTGCCGTAGTTGGGTCTCCAGACGTGCGCGATCACTCATATCTCTGATAAGACATGTAATTGAAACATTATCTTTGGACTTGGTTATAGAAAATGCGACTTCCACCGGCTTGGTCAACTTGTCACTGTCGACCGCTATCATTGAAATCAGATTCTGACCCGCTGTGTTTCTGGTGCCAGCGGGATGGAGTTTGATATAACTGGACAGTCTGAAGCCTGGCAGCAGATCTTTCAGAGATTTCAGCTTTAGCTCATTTCTGCTACAGGCAAACAAGGACTCCGCTTGCCTATTAGCGAGAAGTAATTTCCCATTAACATCAGTTATTAGAACTGCTTCAGGTGCGGACTCTACAAGTGCACGGAACTGTTCTTCGCTTTCTCGTAATGCCTCGCGTGCATTTAGTTGATCGGTTCGATCATTTGCTATTCCGCCAATTGCCACTACTTCGCCCGCGTCATCAAACAAGGGAAAACGCAGTATGTTGAAATACTGATTTTCATTTCCATTTATTCCGGGACACTTGCCTTGAAATTCCATGGCTTGTTTGTATTGGATTACTTGTTGATCCTGCTCGGTGATGGATTGGGAAAATATTTGTGTTGAGTCCATGCTCGTCAGCTCAAGTCCACTGGCGCTCAGAAATTCAAGGAAGCTGTTGTTGATGAGTTGATATTTTCCATGCAGGTTTTTCACGAACATGATAGCGGGACTTTTCTGGAAAAACGATTCGTGCAACTTAATGTTTTGCTGCTGCTGCGTTAGGACCAGCGCAAACTTCCGTCCTAGATAGACAGATAGAAAAGCACTAACGGCAAGCATGAAATTGAAAACGATTGCTTGTTGAAAATCGGCGCTAACAAGATTTGCTATCAGCAGCAGGCACAGTAAGATCGCGGGAGAATAGGGGAAGAGAATTTTCCATGGGCTTTCGCGGCGGCTTCTCATGCGCTTGTCAGCTCTCGCTTTCACTATGGCATCCTATCCAGACTAATTTAGTATCCACTGCTAAACATTTCCCTGGCTTGGGAAGCAATTACATGAGGATCGCCTGTCTCGGTCAGAACCGCGACTTGTGACTCGTCTGCATCACAAGCGGCGACGCCGCCTCGGTTTTCAGCTACGGGTTTGAATAGTTCGCCGATCTCAACTTCATCATCGACGATCAAGAGTCTCGATTTTTCGCGCGCGCGGGTCATCTTATTCCAAAAAAATATACTGATATATCAACAAGATATAGAATTTATTGGATCGGCTCACAGGTTCAGTAACAGGCCGGATCTTCTGCTTCTAGCAGGCTTCCCCCGCTAAAATTGATGCTGCCGCCAGAAATGCAGCGGAAAACCCCTGAATACTGAGGGATTTGGGTTTGTTAATCTGTGAACAGGGTCACACTTAGGGAATATTTGGCTATTGGGGTGAATTGGCGGGGTTGTAGTGCTCAGGGTAATTGCAAGCGGCACTATGCTGAATCTAATCGGGAGCCTCGCTCGCCGTAACTATTTTCTGAGGGATTGCCGAGCGAGGGTGTATTGCAGTCTAGCCCAGCTTCCTCCAGGTAAGTGTGCCGGTAATGCGCCCCTGGGCGTTTTTGAGGGACAATTTCAAGAACTCGTCAGTGAATTCAAAGTAACGAATATTGTCTCCGCCAACCCATTGCGGCACCATCGGCGAGCCTTCAACATGATGAATAACGATACTGTTTTCCAGGTCATAACTAACCCTGCCCCAATAGGCGAAGCCGCCTGTGACGCGCTCTGATGATTGCTCATTGCGCTGCGGCAGGTCGCGGGGCATGCCTAAACCGGCCATATTGCCTAAGCTGTCGTAGCTAAGGCGGCCAATATAGTTCATATCAATCGCATCCCCTTGTGCCGGGTACTGAAAGTAACTGACCAGCTCGTAGTCACCAATAAACATCTGTTTGATGTCGGCTAAAGATTCGGCGGCGTGGATTTGTGCGGGCATGGCGAAGACGAAAATAGCAGCAATTGCCGTAAGAAATCCATCGATGTTGACTATTCTATTCATTGCAATGCCTCAGAAATTGTATTCTACGTTCAATTTCTACGTTCAATTTTCTACGGCAGGATTCGCTAATCTGCTATTTGCGGATCAATCGAGATCCAGTAACAGAGCATAGAGGCCCTACCCCCTTATGTCTATGCTTGATTAGCGGGTGTCGATGGGAGCAATTCCCCTTACATTGCCTTCGTCATCTGTTGTATAACAGTGCCTCTGCGAGCTTTTAAAACTAAAAACCACGAGCTAATAACTAACAGGGCTCAGCATTTTTTAAGTGAGGATCAATCATGTCTAGAATACGCAATTCCTACTTTCTCCGAGGCCTGGCTCTGATAACAATGCTATCGGTCGGGGCTCAGGCTATGGCTCAGGCGCTGCCTAATCCCTATCGCGCCGTAGATACCTGGGCAAAGCTGCCCAATGGCCGCACCATGGGCGCAGTGGGGGGTGTCACCATGGACCCTGACGGCCGACATGTGTGGGCCGTTATCCGCTGTGACACCATTGCAGAGGGACGTTTCGGCGACGAATGCCTGGACTCGGATCTGGATCCCATTATCAAGTTTGATCCCGACGGCAACGTCGTGGAGAGTTTTGGTGGTGGCATGTTTATTTGGCCACATGGCATTGCCACAGATGCACAGGGCAATGTGTGGGTGACCGATGCGGTTGCGGATAACCGGCGCCCTGCCGGAGATTCACGAGGGCATCAGGTGGTTAAATTTAGTCCTACGGGTGAGGTCTTAATGGTATTGGGCACACCGGGTGAAGCCGGTGGAGACAATAGGCACTTCAATGCTCCTGCTGATGTGGTAGTCGCTGAAAACGGCGACATCTTCGTGGCTGACGGTCACGCCAACACCACCAATAACCGGGTAGTAAAATTTTCCAGTGACGGCACCTTCATCAAGGCCTGGGGAAAAACCGGCTATGCACCCGGTGAATTTAGAACCCTGCATGCCATTGCCATCGATTCACGTGGCCGAATATTTGTCGGCGATCGTTCCAATAATCGCGTGCAGATTTTTGATCAAGACGGCGGATTCATTTCCCAGTGGACACAATTTGGCCGACCCAGCGGCATCTTCTTCGATGAGCACGACAATATCTTTGTCGCCGACTCAGAATCTGACGATGTGCAAAACCCCGGTTGGGAGATGGGCATAAGAATTGGCGATGCCTTGTCAGGCTGGATCGATTATTTCATCCTGCTGCCCACCGGCGATCCTCGAAGTACAACAGGTAATGGCGCGGAGTTTGTCGCCGTCGACCGCGAGGGCAATATGTACGGCGGCGAGCCCAGCACACAAAAATTGCAAAAGTATGTGAGGGTTAGGCGTTAAGTGGAGTTTGTATTTGGGGTCAGGTTGCGTTTAAGAACCAAAGGGTTCTTAAAGATATAAAGGGTCGGTGATAAACCGAAGTTCTAATGATTTTCAATTGTCACTGACCCCTTTTCTCTATACAAATGTTATATGTCTTGAGATGAATTCGAGCCAAAGTAGGGGACAACCAAAGTAGGGGACACTAATAAGATAATAACTTAAGGAAACGGTTGTTCCGCAGTACTCCCAGAAAAAGGGGTCAGGGAAAAGGGGGCAGAGTAAATAGTCAGTAGTTTTGAATAGCCCCTATTGGGCGAATAGCTGACCTGAGGAGTAAATGCTTCGAAGCCAGTTCATTTAATTCCTGCCCACCCTTCTATTTCAACTACTTACCCATAGCCACTGCGCCATTGAAACAAACCCTGCAGCTTTGTAACACTTTGACTTAATCGGTTATGACATTGTGGTTAGGGACGCCTTTTGTCACCGGGCTGTGTCGAGAATGGACGCCCAGCGCGTCGCCCATTCGTCAAGCATGGTGTCGCGCTCCAGCAGGTCCGTAGCCGCATCCTGCTGAACCTTGAAAATGTAAAACAGCCAGCCACCAAACACACTGATGAGCAGGGCCGCTAATTGCTTCTCTGACAAATCCTTCGCTACCGGCTTCGCGCTTATCCATGCTGCAAGCCCAACCATCATATCTGCGTCGAGCTCGCCCTGTAGATCAGCACCGAAATCGAGCAGGCGAATTTCCTCGATAAGCCGCGCGAACGGTTTTTGTCGGATCATGGCCTCTTCATATTTCAGTGCGATCGCAACCAATTCCGATCTTGTGTCTCCAAAGTCTGCCAGTCTGTCGAGACCAAAATCCTCCGGCGTCTCCGAGACGTATGATTTGGCGATCTCTATAAGGAGCGCCTGCTTGCCGTCAAAATGGCGATAGAAAGCCCCGGCTCGCGGCACCAGCCCCGCTTCGGTTTCGATACGTGCAATCGACGTCTTTTGAAAGCCCTGCTCCATGAACAATTTGAGGGCCGCCTGCATAATTCGATCTTTGGTGTTGACTTGTGGCATATAACGGTGTTATTTATGTGTATAACGATGTTATTTATTAATATATCGTTGTTATTTTGGTACCTAAGTTACAGCAACCAATAGGAGATGTCCAACATGTCTACTGTATCCCATACTTCCAACACGTCCATTATGACGAAGCCCACAGAACTCTTCATCGATATCATGATCGTCTTTGCGGTCTCAGGCCTCGCCTTTTTGCTCGAAGATTTTGCTAATGCCCGAGGATGGATAGTTGTCGGAGCAGAAGCGCGCGGTTTCACCGCCGTCCTCGCCGGCGCCCTCGCTGCGGTCGGCGTTGTCCTGGCCCGCGGCGGCACCCTCGCCGATCTTGGGTTCAGGCAGCCAAAACGCTGGGCAACGGTTCCCTTCCAAGCCGCCGGCATCCTCCTTGCCTTCATTGCCGCGGAGGCCTTGGTGCCGCTGTTTGTTTCAGCTTTCATCTCTGTGCCGGAACCGGACATGTCTCGATACGACTCGATTTCCGGCAATATGGCCGCTGCCATCGCCCTGGCGCTGATCCTGCCGTTGACCGCATCCATCCCTGAAGAGATTATTTACCGGGGATTTCTTATGGGGCGGCTTTCGGAAATTTTTGGACGAGACAAAGGCGGTGCAGCCGCGACCGTCTTCGTTCAAGCGCTGGTCTTCGGCTCGATCCATTTTCAATGGGGTATTGGTGGCATGATCATGACGTTGGTTATGGGAATCGTCTGGGGCACCGCCTATCTGCTATGCGGCCGAAACCTGTGGATTGTCATACTTGCACACTCGGCAGGACACATACTGTTTGTCACTCAGCTCTATCTGGGGGCGTCATTTACCATCTAGGCCGGAAACCGCTTTCCCGAAAAATAAATGGGGTCAGAGTAAAAATACAGTAGTTTTGGATTTTCGCTCCTGGCCGAATGCAGATATTGCGACCAACTAGTTCGTAGCCTGTTCGTCTAATTCCGAATCCCCCTTATCCTTCAACATGTTACCTATAGGTACTGTCCCATTGAAGTGCGTCGTAGAACTCTTTAACCCCTTGATTCAATTAGCTATAGCACTGTAGTTTGGGACACAATTTATGAATTCGGCTATCTGTTTGTGCCCAGCCCCTTCCCCTCTAGTTCATCCTAACATTTGTCCAAGTACGCAGAGATTTTGTGTGAGTTGGAAGCTGTTAATACACTTTCTACCATACCCATGTTTTGGCGCAAAAAAAGCAGCTATCCCTTTTTAAGGATAGCTGCTTGCTTAGCTATTAAAAAATAATGGACTATATAAATATTTATTAGAAAAAGGCATCAATCTGAATAGTGAATCTGTCTTCATCAAGGATAGATCTACCACCATCGCGACTAGAAAATTCAGCTCTGAACTTAATATTTTCGCGAACAAAGTGACCAATACCCAATGTCCATGCATTGATTTTGTCTCGGCCATCATTTACTTCATAAGAATCAAAACGTGCAACCGGTGTAAAAGAAGGTCGGCCATCGCTTAAAATATTATAAAAACCCTGAACGTAATAAGAAGTGTTTGACTCATTGCCGATACCGAACGCTAAATCATCCTCGGCTTGCATATAGGCCGCATTTATCACCAGTCGATTTTCAAGTGTAGTCCATTCGGTATCAATCGCGTAACGACTGTAGTCACGATCGGCTAAATTACAAGGGTCTCCGATACTAGACCCGCCTCCACTTTGCATCGAACAGGTTCCGCTAAGAGCCATACCTCCCACCATCAAAGATGGAGTAATATCGTAAGCGATACGTCCAAGATAAGTATCGGCATCTACTCCTTCGTTATCATTAGCTACTCCGCTATAGCTCACACCGTAAAACAACTTGCTATTCACGCGCCCAAACATGGTCAAGTTTTGTCGGTTTTTTCGCAGAGATGCGCCATTGTCAGCGCCGCCGAAACCCTGATCTATTATAGAATTTCGATTGATGGTTGACCTTCGGGAACTGCTGTAGCTATTGTAGGGGTCAAAATACAAGACGGGCGCTCTGGACACCTGAACATTTACCGCAGAGCTCAGGCTAAATGTACCCTGGATAATGCTGGCACTAGTGTTAAAGCCATCTTCATCCTCCGCCTCCAGTTCAATAAATCCGGAAATCCCGTTACCAAACTGACCGGCAATCATTACCTCCACTTCATGAACTGCCCGGTTTTTTGCTACCCCACTGTCCTTCTTATCATAAGGTCGGGAGACTATGCCCGCACTCATAGGGAACATCTCATCCAGCCTTAGCGCGTCGGTAACACGTCTGCCAGGCATTTGTCTTTCAGTAAAGTTATAACCCTGCTGTTTATACAGTCGGCCAAGTTGATTTAGCGCCGGAAAAGCGCTATGACAGCCAGAACACTGCACACCTTCTTTTCTGGTGAATGCGGGAATGGCATAGGACTGTGATGCGCCTGCAAGTAGTACAAACAAAAGTAAAAAAGAGGAAATATTTCTTAAGAATTTCATGGAGCCCACCTTATATGGATAATACGAGAATACATAGTCACGAATATCGGCCATGAGGAACAGATCATTACCCAGGAGAATAAAGGAAAGGGGATAAAGGAAAGGGAGGGGAAAGGAAAGGGAAGGAAAGGGGACGGAGGGATTAAAAATTGAGCAATATTCACGGGAGAGAGTGATTCGTAATTTGGCTGAGCCAAATCCCTCTCCCCCTATGGGGCGCCTTGCAGGCGTCTGCGCAGCTTCGCTGCTGTGATTCGTAATTTGGCTGAGCCAAATCCCTCTCCCCCTATGGGGCGCCTTGCAGGCGTCTGCG
>JABMOK010000035.1 GCA_013204155.1 Pseudohongiella sp.
CCTTCTAACAGCGCATTAAAGGTATGGAAAAACTCCTCCTGCGAGCGCTCTTTCCCGGCAAAAAATTGAATATCGTCAATTAGAAGTGCATCCACAGAACGGTAAAAACGCTTAAACTCGTTAATGGCGTTTAATTGAAGTGCGGTTACCATGGTCGCGACAAAGGTTTCAGAATGTAGATAAACAACTTTTGCATTGGGCTTCTTCGCCACCAGATGATTCCCAATAGCATGCATTAAGTGAGTCTTTCCTAACCCCACCCCCCCATATATGAACAGCGGGTTATAGGCATATCCCGGATTTTCAGCTACCTGAATGGCCGCCGCTCGAGCCAGTTGATTGGATTTGCCTTCAACAAAATTATCGAAGGTATTCTCCCGGTTTAGTGCCCCGCGGTGCCGCAGTTTGCCCTCGATAATAGTATCGACATTGCGCCTCTTGTACTCAGCACTTGTATTCAGTCCTGCGGTGCTTGGAAAATGTTTCGCCGACATTCTTGCACTTGCACCCTGGGGCATATCGGTAGACGATTTTACCTTCGCGGGAACGTCCTGGGGCTTGAACATTGTCTGCTCGTTAGCCGCCACCTCGATACGAATTTCCAGAGCATTGTCGCTGACCTCATCGATAATCTCATGGATGCGGCTCAAAAATTTGCCTTTCACCCAGTCTTGAATAAACCGGTTCGGAGCAAATACGCACAAAACGTCAGACTGCAGCTCTACATGAAGCGGCCTTATCCAGGTGTTAAATTGTTGTGAAGGGAGTTCTGCTTTTAAACAGTCAATACACTTTTGCCAAATTGTTGAGACCACGGTTTCCTTGCCCACTCTTGTATTTTCTATTTTTTATAAATCAGTACGCAATTCTAACCAGTACACAAGGAGTTATCCACTGGCCTCTCGCATAAATTTCACTTATTACAACCCATATATTCCCCTTATCTATCAAATAGTTATGAACAAACGCCTGAAAATTTCCGAGAAAATATTAAGAAAAAAGGGCGCCGATACCCTGGCCCTGTTGATAACAAAGCTGTGGATAACTTGTTACTAAATACGGGATGACTGTCGCAGAGTAGGTTTCCCGCTGGCGAGATCACAATTTTATAAATGCTTTCCCAATGCCGCCACTGGCAAAGGAAAATTCTGTGTTAACAATACTTCGATAAAAACACAGTTTCCGTTGCATGTTCCCGGTAAAAACACTAGAATTCGCGCCTCCTTTTTCGAACCGGGATATTTCGGTTTGTGCTTGAAAAATCGGTATTACTGTTATGAAAAGAACATTTCAACCCAGCGTATTAAAGCGAGCCCGCACACACGGTTTCAGAGCCCGTATGGCAACCAGAGGCGGCCGCGCTGTTATTAATAGACGACGTGCCAAAGGGCGTGCCAAGCTTTCAGCATAATTTCTGCTTTCTCTTCTAATTAATGAGAATAGAGAACGAAAAGTGGTAGATTACGGCTTTTCAAAAACCTCTCGACTATTAGACGCCGCAGACTTTAAAGCTGTCTTTACTAACGCCCAGTTCAAAGCCTCGTCACGCCACTTTCTCATACTTGCTATCAGCAATGATAGATTGAATTCCAGATTGGGCCTGGTGATTGCAAAGAAGCATGTTTCTTTGGCTGTTCAAAGGAACAGGATCAAGCGATTGATTCGGGATTCCTTTCGTCACCATTCTAATTTGTTGGCTAATCTGGATATAGTTGTGTTGGCTCGCAAAGATGCTGATAAACTACAAAACAAGCAATTAGCAGAAACGATAATAGCCTTGTGGCGCGAGCTCGACTCAAAGCTAAAACGAAAAACAGCAACCACTGACCCGGCGAGTAACCATGTTAGATAAATTACTTATTCGTTTAATCATTGTCTATCAATCCAGCCTGAGCCTGTTAATCGGTAATCAGTGTCGCTTTTATCCCAGCTGCTCCCAATATACAAAAGAAGCCATAGAAAACCATGGGTCATTAAAAGGATCCTGGTTGGGTGCGCGCCGTATTTGCAGTTGTCATCCCTGGCATGAAGGTGGTTATGACCCTGTCCCCAAAAACAAAGACCTCCATGGTCCGCTGACTAATAAGTAGTAAAAAATGGATCTAACTCGATTTGCCCTCTACACATCATTGGCCATCATTACTTATCTAATGCTGCTTGGCTGGCAGGAAGACTACCCGCCAGTCATTGATGACAACAGCTCAATTCAGTTAGGCACCCCACAAATTCCAAATAACGGCAGTACTACCGCCGCTGATTTACCCGCATCCGTTTCTTCTGACGTTCCATCCAGCGTACCCACGAACTCAGCAACGAGACAAAATGATACGCCGGCATTAGCTTCATCATCGGTTAACAGTTCTGCTTCAAGCAATCTGCAAGCATCACAATTGATCTCTGTTCGTACCGACACCTTCGAGATTCGCATCGATCCAAATGGTGGAGATATTGTCTATCTGGCATTGCCACTGTATCTAAAACAAATAGATGTTCCAGACGATCCTTTTGTACTCCTGGATACAGTAGCGGGAAGAAACTACATCGCTCAGAGTGGACTAATAGGCGCAAATGGAATCGATTCCCAGGGCCGGGCAGCGTATCGCTCCGCCGCGACAAGTTACACGCTTGACGACTCCGCGTCACAGCTCGACGTGGACCTGACAATCAGGGACAGCAATGGCGTCCAGATAACAAAACGCTACACATTTAAGCGCGATAGTTATCTCATTGATGTCAGCTATATCGTAAACAACACGACATCGGAAAGCTGGCAGGCGAATTCCTTTGGTCAAATCAAACGAGACCCTTTCGACGACCCTAGCAACGCCGGGGGAATGAGCCGAACTTATCTTGGTTTCGTCACTACTACGGCCGACGACCCCTATATTGAAATCGAATTTGAAGACATCGATGATGACGGCGCTTCGACTCTAGAGACAACGGGTGGTTGGGTAGGTTTCAGTCAGCATTATTTCCTTACTGCCTGGATTCCCGATATTGAATCTCTGAATCGAGTCACTACACGCAAGAACGATACTGGTCAATACTACGGCGAATTTACCAGTAGTGCTTTCGTGGTTCCAGCCGGGCAAACCTCCAGCCATACGATCCAGTATTATGCGGGTCCGAAAAATCAATATGTGCTTGAGGATATCTCTCCTGGTTTAGACAAGACCATCGACTATAGTTTTCTGTGGTTTATCGCCGGTCCAATTTATTGGCTGCTTTCTCACATCAATTCTGTAATTGGAAATTTTGGCCTTTCGATTATTCTTCTAACCATCTGTGTCAAAGCGGCTTTCTATAAGTTATCCGAAACCCAATATCGATCCATGGCGGGTATGCGGCGGCTGATGCCGAGAATGCAGCAGCTAAAAGAAAGCTACGGCGATGACAAGATGAAGATGCAGAAAGCCACCATGGAACTGTATAAGAAAGAAAAGATTAATCCCTTCGGCGGTTGTCTTCCGATGCTGGTACAGATGCCCGTATTTATCGCCTTGTACTGGGTGTTATTGGAAAGTGTGGAACTGCGTCAGGCGCCTTTTATATTCTGGTTGACTGACTTGTCGGTACGCGACCCCTTCTTTGTACTGCCCTTGATCATGGGCGCTACCATGTTTCTGCAAACATCGTTGAGCCCGGCTCCCGCCGACCCGATGCAGGCGAAAGTCATGAAGCTCATGCCGATTATGATGACCGTTCTTTTCCTCTGGTTTCCTGCCGGTCTTGTCCTTTACTGGATAACCAACGGGGGTCTTGGCATCTTGCAGCAGTGGTATATTACCCGCAAAATAGAAGCCGCCTATGCGGCCAAAAAGACGAGTTGATTCCCACTCAATTGTATTAGGGAGCTTTCCATTGTCTTAAGGAACTCTCCATTGTCTTAAGAAACTCTCGGTTGTCTTAAGGAACATGGGGGTCTTTTAACAACTATGCTGACTTCCAATGTCCCAACTCGATACTGATACAATCTGTGCTATTGCCACGCCCCCAGGAAGATCCGGGGTTGGAATCGTTCGGATTTCGGGCCCAGGTGCGCTCTCCATAGGCGTCGAAATTCTCGGTTTTACTCCCACTCCCCGACACGCCCACTACAGCGACTTTCTTGACTCTAACAGTGAAGTTATAGATCAAGGTATTGTGCTCTACTTCAACCAACCCCATTCATTTACCGGCGAAGATATAATTGAGTTACAGGGACATGGCGGGGTCTATGTGCAAAGAGCTCTGTTGAACAGAGCATTGAGCCTGGGTGCCAGACTCGCTAATCCCGGTGAATTTTCTGAACGTTCATTCCTCAACAACAAGATCGACCTGTTACAAGCAGAAGCGATCGCCGACCTTATTGATGCGAGCTCACAACAGGCTGCACGATCCGCTATAAGAACCTTACAAGGAGAGTTTTCTCGAAAGATACATTCCCTGCTTGAGAAACTGCTTACTGCCCGTGTTAACGTCGAGGCGGCTATCGATTTCTCCGACGAAGATATTGATCTGCTTTCGGATACCCGGGTAAAAAAATCCTTGCAAGAAATACTCCTTTCTCTGGAGGCTACATTAAGACAGGCCCAACAAGGAGCTCTGCTGAAAGAGGGTATTAACGTTGTTATTGCCGGCAAGCCCAATGCGGGTAAGTCCAGCCTGTTGAACGCGCTTTCCGGACTCGAAAGTGCAATCGTTACTGATATACCCGGCACCACGCGTGATTTGCTTAGCGAAGAAATCACCATCGACGGCATGCCCGTTCACATCGTAGATACCGCAGGTTTAAGAGAAAGTGATGATGTAGTTGAAAAAGAAGGGGTGAGGCGAGCCCAGATAGCAATCGAACAGGCCGATCAAATACTTTTGATTGTGGACAAATCAACCGCCGAAGAAGATGTGGAAAAGCTGTTAGCACCCCTTGGATTACTCAATAATAAGTCAATTCACGAATTTAGTAATCTGCAAAACACGACGATTGTCTTCAACAAAATCGATTTAGTAGAAGGCTCTCGTGCAGAAGCCAATAAGACATGTATTGGCAACATTGAGCTAACCACTATTAGCCTTTCAGCAAAACACCTGAATGGGCTTGATTTGTTGAGAGAACATCTAAAACAGCTTATCGGTTTTAATTCCGCTGAAGAGGGAGCCTTTGTTGCCCGCGAACGTCACCTTAATGCCTTGCGTAATTCACAGCAACTAATAACATCAGCACTAGATCATCTTAACGATCAATCTCCACTGGAGCTTATCGCCGAAGACTTGCGTTTTGCCATGGCAGAATTGGGAGCCATCACGGGAGAATTCAGCAGTGATGATTTGCTAGGAGAAATATTTTCAAATTTCTGTGTCGGCAAGTAGAGGCGTGAGAAAATAGATAGAATAGGCAAATAGATAGATAGATAGAAGTAGTAAAACAGTAACAGAACCAGACAGTAAAAAACCTGTTAGTAAGAGGGTAGCAATTGAGCACAACCGGTGCATATTTCTGGGGAAGTATTAGGTCTGATCCAGAGTATAAATACTGTGCACACTAAGCTAAGGTCTTATGGTTAGCTAATACAGAGCTTCTGTACCGTTTTATCACCACCCTAAGGTGTTGCAATCCCTTGGGTTATCGCCGATATCCACAGAAATCGGTGTTACTATTAATATCAACATTAATACTTCTCTATACTTAACTACTCTATAAACGTTATTCAGGTTTTATTAAATAATAGCTAGAAGTTTGTCGTTTTGGCTTTATACTTCCCAACCCCTTAAACACGCGTTAAAAAAGTATGGAATACCCTAAGCAATTCGACGTAATCGTAGTGGGTGGTGGGCATGCCGGAACAGAGGCCGCCCTGGCCTCCGCTCGATTAGGTGTTAGTACCCTGCTCGTCACACACAGCATCGAGACACTTGGACAAATGTCCTGCAACCCGGCGATTGGCGGAATAGGCAAGAGTCATCTAGTGAAAGAAGTCGATGCCCTTGGTGGTGCGATGGCCCTTGCTGTGGACAGGGCCGGCATACAGTTTCGGGTGTTAAATGGCAGCAAAGGGCCTGCCGTTAGAGCAACACGGGCACAGGCGGACAGGGTGCTTTACAAGGCGGCGATACGAGAGATTATAGAGCAACAGGACAACCTATCGCTGTTTCAACAAGCGGTCGATGATCTGCTAATCGAGTCCGGGGAAGTAAGAGGGGTGATTACACAAATGGGTCTGTGCATACGGGCCTCCAGAGTAGTGCTCACTACCGGAACCTTTTTGGGCGGCAAGATTCATATAGGATTGGAAAATAGTGCGGGCGGCAGGGCGGGCGATCCGCCGTCCATCGCGTTGGCGAACAGACTGCGTGAATTACCCTTTCGGGTGGGCCGTTTAAAAACCGGCACACCACCGCGTATCGATGCCAGATCGGTTGATTTTTCGGTTATGCAGGTACAGCAAGGCGATACGCCTCTGCCAGTGATGTCTTATTTGGGAAGCCAGACGGACCATCCCGCACAAGTAAACTGCTACATCACAAATACCAATGAAGCGTGTCATGAGGTAATTAGAAATGGCCTTGACCGTTCACCGATGTACACTGGAATCATCGAAGGTACTGGGCCGCGTTATTGCCCATCGATCGAAGACAAAGTAATGCGTTTTGCCGACAGAACATCGCATCAGATATTTGTTGAACCTGAAGGATTAAACACCAACGAGCTGTATCCCAATGGAATATCAACCAGCTTACCCTTCGATGTTCAGATAGAAATGGTTCGAAAAATAAAAGGCTTTGAGAACGCGCATATAACGCGGCCCGGCTATGCCATCGAGTATGATTTCTTCGACCCCAGGGATTTGAATTATTCACTGGAAACAAAATTTATTAAGGGTCTTTATTTTGCCGGTCAAATCAACGGCACCACAGGTTATGAGGAAGCGGCCGCGCAGGGCCTGCTTGCCGGCTTGAATGCTGGCCTTGCGGCGCAAGGAAAAGATGCCTGGTGCCCGCGCAGAGATCAGGCGTACATCGGGGTGTTGGTGGATGATCTTATTACCCGTGGCACTAACGAACCCTATCGCATGTTTACCAGCCGGGCGGAATACAGGCTTACTCTGAGAGAAGATAATGCTGACATAAGACTCACCACCATAGGTCATGAATTAGGCATTGTAAGCGAAGAAAGGTGGAGATTTTTCAATCAGAAGCAAGAGAAAATAAGCAGCGAACTTAGCCGCCTGCGGAGTTCCTGGGTTCAGCCCAATACCGAAAAGGCTGAACGAATCAACAAGCTTTTGGAAAAACCAATTTCTCGTGAGTACTCTCTGGCAGATCTGCTTGCCCGCCCTCGAGTCGACCACAACAGCCTCTTACAAGCGGTAAATCCTCTGGAGCAATCGCTGGAGACCATGTCGCCGGTAGACCAACAGGCGGTGCAGCAGGCTGAAATACAAATCAAGTATGAAGGTTATATAGTTCGCCAGCAGGACGAAATTGAGCGCTTAAAGAAACAGGAAGGAACCTTGTTGCCAGAGGACTTCGATTACCCGCAGATGCAAGGTTTGTCGAATGAGTTAAAGCAGAAACTCATTGCCTCAAAACCCGAGAATATCGGTAGAGCCTCCCGTATCCCTGGTATGACACCAGCGGCTATTTCTTTATTGTTGATTTATCTAAAAAAATATCGGGTAGTAAACCGCAAAGCCGGTTAGCCCGATAAACGCCACTTCTTTGCAGGTAAGCATGGATGCCACAGTCGATCCGCGATGAGTTAGAACAGGGAATGCAGGAAATGGGACTCCCTTGTCAGGAGGGGGTTTTGCTTGCATTAATGGCGTATCTGAAGTTATTGGAAAAATGGAACAGCAGCTTCAATTTATCTGGGGTGAGCGATATCCAGACCATGGTGTCTCGGCACTTATTGGACAGTTTATCGATTAGTCCTTATCTTCAAGGTGATGTATTTGTTGATATTGGTTCGGGCGCAGGACTGCCCGGAATTCCTCTGGCGATACTAAACCCAGACAAACAGTTTGTGTTAATCGATAGCAATGGCAAGAAAACAAGGTTCTTGTTCCAGGCCAAAATTGAGCTTGGCTTAAATAATATTTCTGTCGAAAATTGTCGAGTAGAGCACTATCAAAGTCAGCAGCAAATTGATATGGTCATATGTCGTGCCTTTTCCACTTTGGAAGATGTTGTGATCAGGCTGCAGCCAATATTTTCCAGCAAATGCAAGCTATTGGCGATGAAATGCCACTACCCGGAAGATGAAATCAGTCAATTACCAGACGGGTTTGAAGTCACAAGAAGCATCAAGCTAAAAATTCCAGGCAGTGATTCACAAAGACACTTAATCGAAGTGATGCGTAAAAAGAATTCAGAGAACGATTTGGCAATGGCCGATGGGAAGTCCTATGAATAAGGGTTGGAAAAAGCACAGTGGGTAAAGTACTGGCAATAGCAAATCAAAAAGGCGGGGTTGGTAAAACAACCACATCCGTCAATCTTGCCGCTTCACTGAAAGTTACTCGGAAGAGCGTGCTCTTGATAGACCTGGATCCTCAGGGCAATGCCACAATGGGAAGCGGCGTAGATAAATCAAGCTTAGACAAAACAATCTATGAAGTGCTCATGCTGCAGGCAGAATTTGATGAGGTCGTGGTTCATCTGGAAGAAGCGGAATACGATCTTCTGCCCGCAAATGGAGATTTGGTAGCCGCCGAAATTGAACTGATTAGCGTAGACGACAGAGAGTTGAGACTTCGGCAAATAGTGGATGAGATACGTGATCGCTATGACTATATCGTCATCGATTGCCCGCCTTCACTCAATATGCTGACAGTTAATGCGCTGGTGGCAGCGGATGGCGTCGTGATACCGATGCAATGTGAATATTATGCCCTAGAGGGTCTGTCTGCTTTGATGGATACGATTAATGCGATCCGGGATCAGCTTAATCCAGAACTAAAAATTGAAGGTATTTTGCGAACCATGTACGACCCGCGGAATAAATTAACATCAGAAGTTAATGGCCAGTTGATCCGCTATTTTGGCGATGCTGTCTACCGAACCGTTGTGCCTAGAAATGTTCGCTTGGCCGAGGCGCCCAGTTATGGCAAGCCAGTGATTAAATACGATAGGAAATCCAGAGGCGCGATTGCCTATCTCGCGCTAGCCGGCGAACTTCTTCGGCGTAATGATGAAGCCACCGCTAGAGCGATGCGCTAACCGAGGGAACAAGCAGCCCGACTAATTGAGCCCAGGTGTAAGATGACAGATAAGAAAAAACTCGGTAAAGGCCTCGGTGCGCTTTTATCCACTCGCAGCACGGAGTCAATGGCAAGTTTGTTGGGCAAGCCGAAAGACCGCTCAAGCCCACAAACTTACGCAGACAAAGACGGCGATCTCAAAAACATACCCATCGATTTGATCCAGCGCGGTAAATACCAGCCGCGAACGGACATGCACGAAGAGGCGCTGCAAGAACTCGCCAACTCGATCAAGGCGCAAGGGGTTATGCAGCCTATAGTGGTTCGCCCCATCTCCTCCGGTAAATATGAAATTATTGCCGGTGAGCGGCGCTGGCGGGCTACCCAGATAGCCGGGCTGGACACGATTCCCGCTATCATCAAGCCGGTGGGGGATGAGGCTGCCATTGCGATGTCTCTGATCGAGAACATTCAGCGTGAAAACCTGAATCCTATCGAAGAAGCCATGGCGTTAAAACGCCTGCAAGACGAATTCGAGCTTACCCAGCAACAGGTGGCGGATGCGGTGGGTAAATCCAGAGCGACGGTAACCAATTTAATTCGCTTAATCGGCTTGACCATTGATGTACGGCTTATGCTGGAGCATGGTGACCTTGAAATGGGCCATGCCCGCGCCCTGTTGTCGCTACCCGACATGCAACAATCTGAAGCGGCCAGAACTGTGGTTGGCAAAGGCTTGTCGGTCCGACAGACAGAATCCCTGGTTAGACGCCTGATTGCGGGGGCTGGCTCAAGCCCTACCAGTAGCGTACAAGACCCGGATATCAAGACCCTGGAAGATGATTTGGCCGACAAGCTGGGTGCGAAAGTAATAATTCAACACACCGCGAAGGGCAAAGGCAAGCTTGTTCTTAAATACAACTCTCTGGATGAACTGGACGGGATCTTGTCCCATATCAATTGATAATCCGGTGGAGTTGATTAGGTCTGTTAAAGCCCCTATAATGCGCGTGCTTTGATAACCACCGCCGCCATTTTTGGTATTTCTTGCCGGTGTTTTGGGGTGCTGAGCTAGTTAAAACAGCGAAGCAGGATATTGAATTTGTGTCGAATTTAAGTACCCCACCGGTTTATAAAGTGATCGTTGCGCAGCTAGTCGTTACGGCCTTTATGGCAGCATTTTCTTTGTTGTTTTCAGGCATCATTCTGGCCTACTCCGTGTTATTGGGCGGGTTGATTAGCGCATTACCAAACAGCTATTTCGTTTTACACGCATTCAAGTATCAAGGTGCGCGTAATGCAGAAAAAGTTGTAAAAGGATTTATTAAGGGCGAGCTTGGGAAGATAGTCATCACCATTGCGCTATTCGCTCTTAGCTTCACTTTAGTAAGCGATTTGAATGAATTGGCCCTGATATTGGGGTTTATCGTCACCCACTTTGTAGGGGTAATGATGTCCGGGCTTATTGCTCGCAAGCCGGCGCACAAGAGAAGCTAGGGCTTGTCACAGGTTTAGATAAGACAGCTTTAGAATCCTGGCTAGAACCCGGACGAGAAGCACAGTTAAAACCCAAGTAGTTAAACCATGGTTTAGAGTCTATAAATGGCAGAGTTAGCAGAAACGGCACACGCAGTCGCGGAACACAGCGCTGAAGGTCAGACCGTTCAAGAATATATTCAGCACCATCTTTCGTTTCTGACCTACGGTAGAAATCCGCTTGATGGTACCTGGGGCATTGCGCATACACCCGAGGAAGCCGCCGATATGGGCTTTTGGGCTGTTCATGTTGATACTCTGGGCTGGTCAGTAGTGCTGGGAGCGGCCTTTTTGTTATTTTTCCGCTACGTAGGAAAGCGAGCCACTACCGACACGCCGGGCGGTATTCAGAATTTTGTTGAAAGCGTGTTTGAGTTTGTAGAGGCCAGAGTAAGTGAGGCCTTTGTCCACAAGAACCCTCTCATTGGGCCTCTTGCCCTGACTATATTTGTCTGGGTCTTGCTAATGAACACCATGGACATCATTCCAGTTGATTGGCTAACGGGGCTGGCGTCACTGGTTGGGGAGTACGTGTTCGGACTAGAGCACATGTCATTTAAGGTAGTTCCCACCACCGACGTCAATATCACCATGGGCATGTCGGTCAGTATTTTCGCCCTGATTATCTACTACAGCATTAAAATGAAAGGCCTCGGCGGTTTCCTGGCCGAGCTGGCCTTTCATCCCTTCGGGAAGTGGATGCTTCCTTTTAATCTTATTATCGAAGTACCAACGCTATTAGCCAAACCAATCTCCTTGGGATTGCGTTTGTTCGGAAATCTGTACGCGGGCGAGCTACTTTTCCTGCTTATAGCGTCGATGCTGGGGGCCTATCAACTACCCGCTCATTTCCTTTGGGCTGGATTTCACCTGTTGGTAATACCACTGCAGGCGTTTGTATTCATGATGTTAACCATTGTGTATCTCAACGCGGCACATGAATCGCACGCACACTAAGAAATTTTATTATCTGAACTGAAGTAAATCTGGAGAAAAAAGATGGAAATGATATTGGCTTTTACTGTACTGGGCGTATTGCTTGTACTGGGAATGGGCGCACTTGGCACGGCTATCGGCTTTGGCATATTGGGCGGAAAGTTTCTGGAAGGCTCTGCTCGTCAACCTGAGCTGGCCGCCAAGCTGCAAACCAGCATGTTTCTGGTAGCGGGCCTGATCGACGCGGTAACCATGATCGGTATTGGTATTGGTATGTGGTTCACCTTCGCCAATCCTTTCCTGGATACCTTAGCGGGCTAAATTGAGCGTGAACAACGGGGGAAATCGCCGTGGATTTTAATTTAACCTTTATAGGGCAATCGATCGCCTTCTTTGTGTTCTGGTGGTTTTGCCAGCGTTACGTATGGCCACTGTTTGTGAACATACTCGAAGAGCGTCGGGTGAAAATCGCCGATGGCCTCGAAGCGGCCGCGAGAGCGATGAAAGATCTGGAGCTGGCTCAAGCCAAATCCACCGATCAGCTAAAGGAAGCAAAAGTAGAAGCCGCGGGCATTATCGATCTTGCCAATAAGCGCGGCTCTCAGATTGTCGATGAGGCGAAGGAACAGGCCAAAGTAGAGGGTAAACGGATTATTGCCGGTGCCCAGGCCGAAATTGAGCAGGAGGTGAACAGGGCGAAAGAATCCTTGCGCGCACAGGTGTCAGCGATAGCAATCGCGGGTGCCGAGAAAATCCTGGAAGGCTCAATTGATCAAGCCGCCAACGAAGACATGTTGAACAAGTTAGCGTCAGAGCTTTGAGAAACTAAACCGTGGCCGAGTTAATCACACTAGCAAGACCCTATGCCAAAGCAGCTTTTGAAGTTGCTTTGGGGGAAAGTGCACTGGACAAGTGGTCTGCCATGCTGGCGCTAACAGCGGCAGTGGCAGGCGAAAAAAAAATGGGCGCTATTTTATCTTCGCCTTCACTTTCCGCCGAGCAGGTGGCGGATTGCTTTATTGGCGTGTGTGGCGACGAGCTCGACGGCAAGGGGCAAAACTTCATGCGCTTGCTGGCGGAAAATAAGCGATTAATTCTGCTTCCAGAAATATCTACAATGTTTGATGCGTTGAAAGCCAATCAGGAAAAATCAGTAGATGTAGAGATTACGACAGCCTTTGAAATCAGTTCAGATGTTTCAGGCAAGCTGGCGCAAGCACTGAAAAAGCGTCTACAGCGAGAGATTATTTTGACAACCCGTGTCGATCAAAGCCTGATCGGCGGCGCGATTATCAGAGCTGGCGACAACGTCATAGATAGCTCGGTTCGCGGTAAGTTATCCAAGTTAGCGGAATCAATGAATTCCTGAGTAGGTCAGGAACAAGGGAATAAGCATGCAACAACTGAATCCATCCGAAATCAGTGAAATTATTAAGCAACGTATCGAAAAGCTCGATGTGTCTGTGCAGTCAAAAAACGAAGGCACTATCGTCAGCGTATCGGACGGTATTATCCGTATCCATGGCTTAGCTGACGTAATGTACGGCGAAATGATTGAGTTCGAGGGCGGCATCTACGGGATGGCGCTGAATCTGGAAAGAGACTCGGTCGGCGCGATAGTGCTGGGCGACTATTTGAGCCTTAGAGAAGGCCAAACGTGTAAGTGCACCAAGCGAATTCTGGAAGTGCCAATCGGCCCAGAACTGGAAGGCCGTGTTGTCGATGCACTCGGTAAGCCAATCGATGGGAAGGGCCCGATAGAAACAAAAATGACGGACGCCGTTGAAAAAGTGGCTCCCGGTGTAATTGACAGAAAATCCGTATCGCAGCCTGTACAGACTGGATTGAAATCGATTGATTCCATGGTTCCTATCGGTAGGGGCCAGCGGGAATTAATCATTGGTGACCGCGAGGTTGGAAAGACGGCTGTAGCAATCGATGCGATCATCAATCAGAAAGGCAAGAACGTTAAGTGTATCTACGTAGCCATCGGGCAAAAAGCTTCTTCCGTAGCTAACGTAGTAAGTCGTTTGGAAGAGCATGGCGCCATGGAATATACCATTGTGGTGGCGGCGACTGCTTCCGATCCAGCCTCTATGCAATATATAGCACCTTATTCTGGCTGTACCATGGGCGAGTATTACCGTGATCGTGGTCAAGATGCATTGATTGTCTATGATGATCTGACCAAGCAGGCTTGGGCCTATCGCCAGATCTCTTTGTTATTAAGAAGACCGCCAGGCCGTGAAGCCTATCCTGGCGACGTATTCTACTTGCACTCCCGTCTTTTGGAGCGTGCATCGAGAGTGAGTACTGACTACGTTGAAAAGTTCACTAACGGTGAAGTTAAGGGACAGACCGGTTCTTTGACGGCATTGCCGATTATTGAAACACAAGCAGGCGACGTATCGGCTTTTGTTCCTACCAACGTAATTTCAATTACCGATGGACAGATATTTCTGGAAACGGATCTGTTTAATTCGGGTATTCGACCTGCGATGAATCCAGGCGTCTCGGTTTCTCGTGTAGGTGGTGCGGCTCAAACCAAGATCATCAAGAAGCTGGGCGGCGGTGTGCGTATCGCACTTGCTCAATATCGTGAGTTAGCCGCTTTTGCTGCATTCGCTTCCGACTTAGATGAAGCGACCCGCTCGCAGCTTGAACACGGACAACGCGTTACCGAACTGATGAAGCAGAAGCAGTACACACCCATGTCGATCGCGGAAATGGGTATTTCTATCTACGCTGCAAATGAAGGTTATTTGGAAGACATCGAACTGAACAAGATACTCGATTTTGAAGCGGCATTGCTGTCTTACATGAATAGCGAGCACGTCGATTTAGTAAAACAGATCAATGACACTGGCGAGTACAACGACGATATTGGCGCTCAGTTTAAGGCCGCAATCGACAAGTTCAAAGCAACGCAGACTTGGTAGTCGGTGTTGCCAAAACCAATAGTAGAGGCTAATTAAGCAATGGCTGGCGGAAAAGAAATACGCACCAAGATTTCGAGTATCAAGAGTACTCAGAGTCTCACCGGCGCGATGGAAATGGTGGCAGCAAGTAAAATGCGGAAGGCACAAGAACGCATGAAACTTGGCAAGCCCTACGCGCATCGAATTCGTTCGGTGATTGGTCATATTGCTAATGCAACACCTGAATACCGACACGCGTATTTTGATACGCGAGACGTGAAGCGCGTTGGTTACATCATTGTTTCTTCCGATCGCGGCCTCTGTGGCGGTTTGAATATCAACGTTTTTAAAGCCGCCGTTGCATCGATGAAAGAATTCAAAGAGCGCAATGTAGAGATAGATTTTTGTGTAATTGGTAAAAAAGCCGCTCGCTTCTTTAACAGCCACGGTGGCAATGTTGTTGCCGCGGTTGATAGCATCGGCGACGCGCCGGAAATTGCAGATGTAATTGGCTCGGTAAAAGTGATGCTAGATAAATTCGACAATCACGAAATTGACCAGCTAATGGTTGTTAGTAATACTTTTGTGAATACCATGACGCAGAAACCAGCCATAGAACAACTGCTTCCACTGCTGCCTTCTGAAGAAGAAGATTTGCAACACCATTGGGATTATCTGTATGAGCCCGATGCAAAAGAGCTGCTCGATGGATTGCTATTAAGATACGTCGAATCACAAGTATTTCAGGCGGTGGTTGAAAACAACGCCTGTGAACAAGCGGCAAGAATGGTAGCGATGAAGAGTGCTACCGACAATGCCGGCGATATTATTGATGAATTAGAGCTAGTTTATAACAAAGCTCGACAGGCGGCGATTACCCAAGAGCTATCTGAGATAGCGGGTGGCGCGGCAGCAGTATAAAAAGGGGCGCTGGCCTATGCCGGTGTCATTTAAAGCAAGCTTAGACGAAATATTAAGAGATTGAGGAGCCGGACATGAGCAGCGGTCGAATCGTACAAATCATTGGCGCAGTAATCGACGTAGAATTTGGGCGTGATGGAGTCCCTTCTGTGTATGACGCACTGAATGTGTGCAACACAGATATTGTGCTTGAAGTGCAGCAGCAATTAGGCGATGGCGTAGTGAGAACTATTGCACTAGGCAGCACGGAAGGTCTTAGCCGAGGCCTTGAAGTCGAGGATACTGGCGCACCGGTTTCTGTTCCGGTTGGCGTTGAAACCCTCGGCCGCATTATGAACGTACTAGGCAGACCCATTGACGAGCGCGGTCCGATCGGCGAGAAGAAGCGCATGCCTATTCACCGTAAAGCGCCAACTTACGAGGAGCTTTCAAGCTCCAACGAACTTCTGGAAACCGGCATCAAGGTAATTGATTTAATATGCCCTTTCGGAAAAGGAAGCAAGGTTGGTCTGTTCGGCGGTGCCGGTGTGGGTAAAACAGTAAACATGCTTGAACTTATTAACAACATCGCTACAGAGCACAGTGGTTTGTCGGTCTTTGCCGGTGTGGGTGAGCGAACTCGTGAAGGCAACGATTTTTACCACGAAATGCAGGAATCAAAAGTAATCGACCTGGAAGGCGAATCGAAAGTATCCATGGTATACGGTCAAATGAATGAGCCTCCTGGAAACAGATTGCGTGTTGCCTTGAGCGGATTAACCATGGCGGAAGAATTCCGCGACGAAGGCCGTGATGTACTGTTGTTCATCGATAATATTTATCGTTACACGCTCGCGGGCACCGAGGTGTCAGCGCTACTCGGTCGTATGCCATCAGCGGTGGGCTATCAGCCAACACTGGCGGAAGAAATGGGCGCGTTACAGGAAAGAATCACTTCAACCAAAGACGGCTCCATTACTTCAATTCAAGCGGTGTATGTACCAGCAGACGATTTAACAGATCCATCACCAGCAACAACCTTTGCTCACCTCGATGCGAAAGTTGTACTCTCGCGTGACATCGCTTCATTGGGTATCTACCCGGCGGTGGATCCACTTGACTCTTCATCACGTCAGCTTGATCCCCTGATAATCGGCAAGGAACATTACGACACGGCTAACGGTGTGCAAACAGTTTTACAGCGTTACAAAGAACTAAAAGATATTATTGCCATTCTGGGCATGGATGAATTGTCAGATGAAGACAAGCAAACAGTTGGCCGTGCCAGACGCATTTCCCAGTTTCTTTCTCAGCCTTTTAGTGTGGCAGAAATTTTCACCAACGTGCCGGGCAAGTATGTTTCGCTTAAAGACACAATAGCTGGCTTTAAGGGAATTCTGGCCGGCGACTATGACCATTTACCAGAACAAGCGTTCAGCATGGTCGGGTCGATCGAAGAAGCGGTAGAAAAAGCTAAAACACTATAGAGACAATTGAGTACTCGATTATGTCAATGACAATGCACTGTGACATCGTAAGCGCCGAGAAGAGTATCTTCTCAGGTATGGTCGAAATGGTAGTTGCTGCCGGTTCTCTCGGGGACCTCGGCATCGCGCCAGGCCACGCGCCCTTGTTAACAGCGCTAATCCCGGGACCAGTCAAGTTGGTTTTGGCAGGTGGCGAGGAAGAAGTCTTTTACGTGTCCGGCGGCTATCTGGAAGTGCAGCGCGGCGTGGTAACCCTGCTAAGCGATACCGCAATACGTGCAGGCGATATTGACGAAGCGGCAGCGAAGCAAGCCATGGAAGATGCCGAAAGAGCCATAATTAACCAGGGCGCAGAGTTCGAATACTCAATAGCGGCCGCCAACCTGGCAGAAGCCGCGGCTCAGTTACGCGCTTTGCGGAAAATCAGAAAGTAATAAATAGCCCGAAAATAAATCATCAGGCAGCAGGAATTCGAAAAAGGTGGCATTAGCTCACTGCTGTCCCACAGTTGTAAATCATAAGGCGAACCTCATCTGAGGTTCGCCTTTTTTATCTCTGTGAGGGTCAGGGTTAAGTATCTCTTGCAGGCTTCTTCGCTCAAATAGATTGAGCTGTATAACGCGCAATATTCGCTGAACAGTCCAGCCTATCTTTGCACTATGCCGCGCAAAGGCCAGCAGCAAATAGGTAATCATCGCTATCCACACTTGCGTTAATATTGCATTCTTTGACTGTCCAACGAAGGCCTTGATCTTTAAGTTCTGCTTGATCGCTTTGAAGAATAACTCTATCTGCCAACGGTCTTTATAAACGGCCGCTATTGTCGCAGCCGACAAGCCAAAGTGGTTCGTCAGAAACATATAATGCTTCCCCGTTTGCTTGTCTGTAAAGCCAACTCGCCTTAGCCTAGGTGCTCCTCGTTTTATAGCGTGTGCGCTGTTTAATTGAATGATTTGATCGCTAGTGACACCCGTACTTTTGTCGACCAGTTTTCGTTCCAACACCTTATAGACGGCTTTGGGTCGGAGCCTTGTTACGAAGAAAACCCCTTTATCTGTCAATGACTTAAACCATTGATAATCAACATAGCCTTTGTCGAAAGCAACCAGGCTCCCTTTCGGAAAATCAAACTTTCGACCCTGTACCATATCGTTTTCTTTGCCATCACCAAGAGCCACAAACTCAGGAATCATCGTGCCATGATTCAGACCAACACTCAGCTTTACGCTAGATTTATCTTGCTGGCCAATAGCCCAAGGAAACAGCTTAACGGACAGATCAATATGGCTGGCATCTAGTGAATAAAGAGGATTTTTAAAGCGAAATTTATGAGACGAAGACTGAGACTTGCAGCGATTTAGGAGTTTATAAAACAGCGATTGATACAGCTCAGCCAGTTGCTTTTCATTGATTCGGGATAGCGTTGAACGGGAGATAGGCTTCGCGCCCAGGTGATAGAGTTTTTGCCGCTGACTTTCCAGATTAGATTGAATATCTCTCAGGCTTTGTCTACCCGACAATTGGGACATCGACATACCAATGAACTGATCCCAACGGCTGGCGGAGCGTAACTTTTGACCTACATGATGGCTTTTTGCCAGACCTTCGAATTCATGTCTGGATAAAGGTTTTAGCAACTGGTGAAATGCAGTGTTATGATGTGACAAAGCCTGAATCCTCTTAGTTACAGTGTTTGTTCGCACTCACATTATAACTTTTTGAATTCAGGCTTTCTCATTTATCTCTAACTGTGGGACAGCAGTGGGCGATGCCTCCCTTTTTTGTAGTCATCCGCCGTCAGAGTTATCAGTCGAGCATCGCCTCATAGACAACGCGTTGCGACTGAGTCAGATCCATAGGTGCGCCTCGAGGGGCGTCGCGTACCTGCGCCATGTAGAGCATAAAGAAGTCATTCACCGGATCGACAATAAATACTGTGCCACCAACGCCTTGCCAGCCGAAGTTGAACGGTCCTGCATTGTCTTTGCCTGGCACCGGTTGTAGATGAAAGCCCAGGCCCCAGTCTCCCCGCGGACCAAAGAAAAAACTACTGCGGTCTACGCTGTCACCGATAAACTTTTGGGTCATTCGATCCAGTGTAGACTCTTCAATAATACGTACCCCCCTATACTCGCCACGATTCAATAGCATATTGGCGAAGCGTACATAGTCTTCGGTAGTTGAATGCAATCCCCCTCCAGCGGAAAGCATCGGAGTCACCTCGGTCGGATCAGCCATGTCTCCGTGGATAGGATTGGCAATACGACTCGCCTTGCTCGCATCCACGAAGAATGTTGTTTCGTCCATTCCAAGGGGGTCAAATATCCTTTCTTTTAATATGACATCCAATGACTTTCCAGCCGCGACTTCTATCACCGCACCGAGTACATCGGTTGAGCGTGAGTAGGTCCATTTTGAGCCGGGCTCGAAGCGCAGGGGAAGCGCGGCAAGCTTTTGCGCCAATTCCAGCGCCGTGATATCTGATCGCAGTGAGCCGGCTTGAAAATATTGTTTGCCGAGAGGGCTTTCCGGATCAAAAATTCCGTAGATTAAGCCGGATTCATGGGTCAGTAGATGTTGCACAGTCATCACGGTTTTAGCCGCTGTGACAGCGCCAGTCTGTTCGTCGATAATCGACATATTGGCAAATTCGGGGATGTATTTTGAAACCGGGTCTTCAATCGCGATTAGTCCGTCTTCCACCATGCTCATAGTTGCCACGCTGACGATAGGCTTGGTCATTGAATAGATGCGGAATATCGTTTCAGCATCCATCGGCGTGGTCTGCTTCGGACCCTGGGTGCCCACGCTTTCAAGCACGCCGATACCGTCGTTGTTGCCAACCAGAATAATGTTGCCGGCGACAAAATTGCCATCCACGGCGGCTTGCATCTTGTCGCGGAAGCCTTGAATTTCGTCTGCATCAATAGAAAAATTTCCCGGCTCGATCATCTTGATCGAACTCTGATCTGCCCAGACGGCGCTGCTTAGGCAGATTGCCGCCGCTATTGCCAGCATATTGTGCTGTATCTTATTGATTTTCATTTATAAGTCCTGTTTGAGTCTGTTCGCCTCATGGTATCCGGGATTTGGTTCGGTAGCGTTTATCATTGTTCGATTGGCGGCCCCGAGGCATTGAATACTACCCGAATAGTCTGGGGGCGACAATGTGGCCTGCCGCGGGGTAATCTGCTTAAATTCCGTGATGGAAATTAAGCGAGACACTATTTTCAAATAGAGCTTAGTCGAAGTCGCGTACCAGTGAGCGGGTGAATTGCTCCGGTACAGATTCTACCGAATAGGGGTAGTTCAGATGCTCGCTACGAACAGCCCAATTCGCTCCCGCTTTCGCCGCGGCAATCATCTCGTCAGAAAACTCGAAGCGCAGGAAGTGAACGGCGGAGGTCTTTTCTTCAGTAGAGCGGGGTAGATCTTCGTTAGCGATTGGGTAAACAGGACTGAGATCATCGATTTGAATGGAAATCATTTCTTCAATGCCAATCAGTTGTGACAGGCGCTGTTTTCGTTCCGCTGCGTCTGGGTACTCCAGCATGAAAGTTACTTTCAGGTTTTTACCGTCAGGTATCAGTGGATTGTAGGCGGCCAACTCTTCCTGCAAATTAGCTTCGCCGCGAATCTTTTCGACACGAATTAATTCCAGCACCTGATAGCGCATCACCATATAGTCTTCGAAATGTAGTGTGGCATTGGGCCCCAGGGCCAGGCGTCGGGTTTTCTTGTGCTCCATCATGGCGGCTCTTATAACTGGCCGCTGAGCCTCATAGGCTTCGATGGATAATAAGTCAGCGATGGCGATTTTCTTCATAAGGAAATGTACCTGAGTGTATTTGCTTTGCTATTGGTTGTGCTGTCAGTGGTTAGTCGTACTATTTAGTTTAGTTTAGTTTAGTTTAGTTGTGAGATTCGGGCGGGCGCCTAAATTCCATAGGCTAGACAAAGTAGATCGATGGGATGGATAACTTCTTGCTCGGTGGTCAAATTGTGCTCGATATGTTTGCCAGCGATGGGACAATCGCTACCATAGTAGTCCGGCTGCTGTTGTTCAATTTGTTTTACAATGGGTCGGACAATCTTGTTGGCAAATTCCAGAGTCTCGGATTTCACCCCATAGGTGCCATCATGACCGGAGCAACGTTCGATGTTTTTCACCTCTGTATCGGGTATAAGTTGCAAAATCTGCTTGGTCTTGGGGCCAATATTTTGCACCCGTTGATGGCAGGCAACATGATAGCTAACCTTGCCCAGAGGTTTTTTAAAGTCAGTATTAAATTTTCCTTCCTTGTGCAGTTTGTGTAGATATTCAAAGGGATCATAGAAAGCCTTGGCGACAGCCATTACCTTTTCATCATCGGGAAACATTAGTGGAAGTTCTTGTTTAAACATCAGTACACAAGAGGGAACGGCAGCAATAATTGCATTGCCCGCTTGTACAGTTGCATACAGGGCGGGGATATTTTTTTCTTTTAACATTGTTACGGATTTCAAATCGCCCAATTCCAACTTCGGCATGCCACAACAATGTTCACGGGCGGCAAGCTGCACCTGGATATTATTGTGATTAAGAATCTTGATAACACTGTCTGCCAGTTTGGGTGCGTTGTAATTGCAGTAGCAGGTAGTGAAGAGAGTCACTTTCTCTTTGTGGTTCTCTGTTTTCAAGGCGGCATCGTTAGCCCCAGAGGCGGATTTCTTTTCTGCCGCCGCTGGATCAAAGATGAGCGCGGCATGTTGCTTACGGGATGGCTTATTGGTGTATGTCGGAAGCTGGGCATCTTTGTGAATGCCCAGGGTTTTATCCAGGGCACTGCGCAATAGGCGATTGTTGTTGGCAGAATTAATCAGGCTATTGATTACTGGTTGGGAGGCTACCTTTCCTATCATGTCGGTACTGGTAATCAGGCGATCACGAAACTTTGTGTCGCCTTTTTTGTAGCTGACCGCCTTGGCACGAAGCATCACATGGGGGAAGTCTACATTCCATTCGTGGGGCGGTACGTAGGGGCATTTGCTCAAATAGCAGAGGTCACACAGATAGCATTGATCCACCACTTTTTTGTAGTCAGTAACAGCGACACCGTCCACTTCCATGGTTTCGCTCTCATCCACCAGATCAAACAACACCGGGAAGGCATTACAGAGACTGACGCAACGACGGCAGCCGTGGCAAATATCAAAAACCCTTTCCAGTTCTCGATTTAACTCGGTTTCGTCCCAGAAGCTGGGCTCATTCTGCTTTAGCGGATGTCGGGTTGGCGCGCCCAGACCACCTTCTCTACCTTCGTTAGCCATGCTAGTCCCAGAGACCTGTTGCTTGATGGTTCGATTAAGTGGCTGCCGCCTGAGTGGCGGCAGCTCGTACTGAACTTTCTACTGTGTTTCAAAAAACGTTTTCAAAAACAGATTCAAAAGCCAATTGACTTCCTTTTGCAAGAAGTGCTGGCTTGAGCTAGTCGTTTAGCGAGTCAAGGGCCTTCTGGAAGCGATTGGCGTGGGAGCGTTCGGCTTTACCCAGCGTTTCCATCCAGTCGGCAATCTCGTCAAAGCCTTCATCGCGTGCATCCTTGGCCATGCCAGGATACATATCGGTGTATTCGTGCGTTTCACCGGCCACCGCCGCTTTCAAATTATCTTCGGTAGGGCCAATGGGCATGCCTGTCGCCGGATCGCCGACTTCTTCCAGATACTCAAGATGGCCATGGGCGTGACCAGTCTCACCTTCTGCCGTTGAGCGAAAGAGTGCAGAAACATCGTTGTAGCCTTCCACATCCGCTTTTTGTGCGAAGTAAAGGTAGCGGCGGTTAGCCTGTGATTCGCCGGCGAAAGCGGCTTTCAGGTTTTCTTCTGTCTTCGAGCCTTTCAGTGACATTGAGTTTCTCCTGTGGAGTTTAGTAATTGAAATTTTGTCGTTGTGCACTACTCTACGACAAAACCATTATCAAATCTAATTGATTTTTTGGGATGCTTTGATCGTTTTTTTCGATTACCATTCCGCTTTATGAGTGTCACGATAAAACAATTAAAATACCTCTGCGCCGTAGCTGAGCACGGACATTTCAGCCGCGCCGCGGTGTCCTGCCATGTCACCCAATCGACCCTGAGTGCGGCCATTCAAGAGCTGGAATTGCAATTGGGGGTGAAGATTTTTGAGAGGAACAAGAAGGCTGTGTTAATCACCCCGTTAGGGGAAAAGCTATTGCTGCAGGCGCGCAGAGTTCTTGGCGAGGTTGAGGATCTTCTTAGCCTGGCGCAAGCGCACGAAGAGGCCTTATCGGGAGATATTCGCTTCGGTGTGATTCCTACCATCGGCCCGTTTCTGTTGCCCTCCCTGCTTTCCGATTTGCGTAAAAGTTATAGCAAGTTAAAGCTCTATCTAAAAGAAGAGGTGAGTGCACAACTGGTTCAGCAACTGCAACAGGGACAGCTCGATTTGATCATGCTGGCATTCCCTTATCCCTTGCCGGATATGGAGACAGTGAGTTTGTTTGAGGATGAGTTTCTATTGTGCCTGCCCCCGGGACATCCGCTGGAAAAACTCGATCAGGTAAAGCAACAACAACTTCGTGGCGAAAGCCTGCTGTTATTGGAAGAGGGTCACTGTTTGCGCGACCACGCCCTGGATGCTTGTAAGCTGGATATCGCCGATGCCGATCTTGTATATCAGGGAACAAGCCTGCACACACTGGTGCAGATGGTGGCGAACGGACTGGGCATTACGCTGTTACCTGCGATCTCCGTGGCGGCCGGTGTGCTGGGCGATACACACTTGCAGCTAAAACATTTCAGCAATGAAAACGTTTCGCGAGAAATAGGCATGGCCTGGCGCAAGTCTGACCCGCGGCGCGACGACTATCTGTTGCTCGCCGAGTTCATTAGAGAGAAGGTTAGTCAGTCAAGGGCTCATTTATAGTTGCGCGTGAATCAAGTGCAGGAAACAGGAAAAGCATGAGAGTGTTTGCGCTATCGGATGTGCATGTTGATTACGCGGAGAATCTTCACTGGATTCTGCAGCTGAGTGAGCAGGACTACCAACAGGATATTCTGATTCTGGCCGGAGACGTCTCAGACGACATGGCTTTACTGGCACAAGTATTCGAATCACTGGCGAGAAAATTCAGGCAGGTGCTTTTTGTTCCAGGTAATCATGAGCTCTGGGTGCAAAATGAACAACACGATAGTTCATTGGATAAATTTTTGGCAATTAACACGCTTTGTGCAGCCTGCGGAGTGGATACATCGCTGGTCGAATACGAAGCAGTGAGCTTCGTTCCATTGTTGTCATGGTACGACTTTTCCTTCGGTGAGCCGGATCGTCACCTGAAGCGTGCCTGGAGGGATTTTCGAGCTTGCCGATGGCCAGCGCATTTGAGCGACAATAATGCGGTGGCTGACTATTTTCACCAGAAGAATATTCCATTGCTCGGTACAGAAAACAACACTGTAATCAGCTATTCTCATTTTCTTCCGAGGATAGATGTTATGCCGGAGGGGATTCCTCAGGAGCGACGAAGAGTCTATCCTGTATTAGGCAGCGATGGTCTGGGTGAGCAGGTAAGACGGTTAAATCCAGATATCCATGTATACGGCCACAGTCATGTGAACCAGAGCATAGAGCTGGACGATATTAAATATGTGAATAATGCATTCGCCTATCCCGGCGAAGCACACCTGTCCCGAAAGCGATTACATTGCGTTTATGAATCCTGATTCGAAGCGCAGGCGCGAGCAAGGCGAGAGACGAAAAATTAGTTGTGTTATTTTTGCTTGTGCCAGTTTTAGATGAGCGGTTTTAGGTGAGTGGATTTAAGGTGAATCAGTCAATGCAATCAATGACGTTTAAGAATGCCGAAATTCATCTCTGGCATATCGATCATGCAGACTTCGATCTGCCGCAGTTGCAGCGTGAATGTCTGGCCTGGTTGACGAAGACAGAGCTTGCAAGATACCAGCGTTTTCAATTAGATCGTCATCGCAAACAATTGTTGCTCGGACAGATGCTAATTCGAAGCGTTTTAAGTCTGTATGATCAGTCCATTGATCGGCCTGCCTGGCGCTTAATCCAGAATGAATATGGCAAACCCGCTATCCATCCGGATCAACAAACACTGCCCCTGTTTTTTAACCTTACACACTCTGGCGAGAAGTTGGTATTGGCAGTGGCAGGGTTTGAATGCATTGGTGTCGACATCGAGCAATGCAGCAAGCAAAGAAGGCTTGGCCGGCTTGCGGCTCGCTATTTTTCGGCGCGGGAAACAGCGGAATTACAGGCCACGGCGGAGCAAGATCAATTGCGCCGATTCTACGAGTTGTGGACGCTAAAAGAAGCTTATATCAAGGCCTGCGGCCTGGGACTGGCAATTCCACTGCATCATTTCAGCTATTCTTTTCCGACAGATGCGAAGCTTGCCATAAGCTTCGATTCTGCCAGAGCGGACGATCCAGAGCTTTGGCAAATATGGCAACTGGGTGCAGGCGATCAGTTCAAACTTGCTTTGGCTGCCAAGGTAGGCGAGGGCAATCCCATACAAAACATAGGCTCATGGCAGATGACAGGCCTGGAAGAATTTCATGCCAGGGATTCGACTATTATTCGAACAAACTGATGCTTGGCGGCCAGGCTATTCTTCTTCATCGTCTTCATCGATTTCTTCATCTGAATAAAGGTGGGTAGTTCGCATCCGCACGGTGCGAATGACATTGTCCTGAACTTGTACAATCTCTGCATAATAGCCGTTAAGTTCGACGCCAACGGATGAATCAGGAATTGATTGAAGTATCTCCATCAATAAACCATTCAAGGTTTTTGCGCCGCTACTATCCAAATCCCATGATAGTGCGCGGTTGATGTCTCTGATGCTGGCGGAGCCATCGATGACAAAACTGCCATCGTTTTGCACATGAATATCTTTGCTGCTATCGGCATGATCGGTGGTAAATTCGCCGACAATTTCTTCCAGAATATCTTCCAGGGTTACGATGCCCTTTACGGCGCCATATTCGTCTACTACAACGGCCAGGCGTGATTTCTTTTTCTGGAAATTAAAAAGCTGAGTATGTAAGGGGGTGCTTTCCGGAATATAGTAGGGCTCGGTTGTTTCGTTAATAATGGCAGCTTTGCTCAGGTTTTCTATACGAATGAGTTTGCCGGTACTGCGAAGATGTAAAATGCCGATGATGTTATTAATTTCTTTATTGTAGATGGGCAGGCGGGTGTGTTGGCTTGTGGCAATCAGGTCAAGAATATCATTGATATCAGCTTCGATATCTAATCCAGCGATTTCGTTTTTAGGCACCATAATATCGTTAACGGTTACATGTTCAAGATCAAGGATGTTTAGCAACATGCCTTGCCTTCTTCTCGGTATTCTTTCTCCTGATTCGTACACCACGGAGCGCAATTCTTCCGCGGTTAGTTGCTGATGGCTGTCATCTGTCTCGGAGTTAAATCCCAGCATTCTCACCACGGCGTTGGAAACGCCATTCACGACCCAAACCACCGGATATAGAACTTTCAGTAAAAAGATCAACAATACGCTGGAAGGGTAGGCGATCTTTTCGGGGTAGAGTGCGGCAATTGTTTTCGGTGTTACTTCGGCAAAGATCAATACGATCAGAGTCAATACAACCGCGGTGATCAAAGGTGCCGGCTCACCCAGAACGGAAATAGCAATTGAGGTGGCGATCGAGGCGGCCAAAAAATTAACAAAATTATTGCCGATTAAGATTATACCGATGAGCTTGTCGGGCGACTCCAGTAGTTTGCTGGCGCGGGTGGCTCCAGGATGATGATTTCGTCGCAAGTGCTTCAGACGATAACGATTGAGACTCATCATTGAAGTTTCTGAACTGGAAAAATACGCGGAAGCGCAAATCAGCAGTCCAAAAAACAGCAGCAATGTCGTCAAGGAAGGTTCTTCGGCGTTCATCGATGGGGTTTCGCCTGACGAAAAGTTTTGAAGGTTTGCAAATTCAGTTCTCGGCCGCGATGCTAACTGAGTATAAATTCGAGAACAATCTTGGAACCGTAAAAGCCAACGATGAGTAATGCAAACCCACCCAGTGTTCCTCGAATGGCTGTCTGGCCACGCCAGCCTCGTTGATGACGTCCCCACAGCAGGACGGCGAAAACAATCCAGGCGAGTATGGAAAAGACGGTCTTGTGAGGAACGCCATCGAGTCCCCAAAAGTCATCGATAAACAGTATCCCGGCACCAATGCCCAGGCTCAATAGTAGCTGTCCAACCCATAACAATTCGAACAGCAATGCCTCCATATCCTGCAGTGGTGGAAATTTGCTGAGTACACCGCCGGCATGGGCGTGCTTAAGTTGATGGTTCTGATAGGCTAGGAACCCGGCTTGCAGCGCCGCAATGGTAATAAAGCTGTAGGCCAGGATGGAAATCAATACGTGACTGGCGAGCCCCAGGCTCATAGGTGTTGGTGGATAATTACTGCCTAGAGCCAGGGAGGCGACAATGGCGATTATGGCCAGTGGAAACAGGCCAAGAAACAGATTGTTCAGGGGTTTTCTAAGGCTGCTAATCAGCACCACAAAGGATATTGACAGTGTTAACAGGGAGCTGATCTCGACCAGACCAAAGTGGTAACCGCTGCTGGAGCGAATTACCCCATACGCACTAACCCCATGGGCTAGCACCGCCAATAAGCCAAAGCTCA
>JABMOK010000036.1 GCA_013204155.1 Pseudohongiella sp.
GCCCAGATCTTTTAGTGCATTACCACGGTTAGAGTAAGCCTTTGCATAATTCGGCCTGAGCCGGATTGCCTTGTCATAACTTGCCACAGCCTCATCGAACTGACCTAGCTCTTGTAGTGCAGCGCCACGGTTAGAGTAAGCCTCTTCATAATCAGGTTTGAGCTGGATTGCCTTCTCGTAACTTGTCACAGCCTCCTGCAATTTTCCCTGTCCTTGAAGCGCCGCTCCTAATACATTGATAACAACTAATGATTGCGGATAGGCTCGCAGTAATTCTCGACATGCCTGTTCCGTCTCTACTATCTGGCCTGAGTTATAGAGATTAACCAAGGCATTAAGTTGATCCTGCGAAGGAATTGCTGTCTCTACTTGTATCGCTTGACCGTGTGGCAGGCTGTTTTGTAACTTGCGTAATCCCTTTTTTGCAATAGGGTGGTTTGGCTGTTGCTGTAATATAGCATCGTAAAGCTCTGCCGCAGTTTGCGTATAACCCTTCTTAATCGCCTTTTTCGCCCGTGATAGAGCTTGTTCAATTGTTAATTGTTGTGAGTGAGGCACATTTTTCATTATCCAGTTGTTCCTTACTTCCTCTGTCATCTGACTGATGATTTTCCAGGCCCCTAAACAGTCAGTCAAACTATAAATAAATGGGGTAAATAAATGAAGTCAGAGTAAATATACAGTACCGGGTATTTAGTCTGGCCCGATTATCGGTGGACCTTGACGACGTTTTTTCATAAGCTGGCATTTATGTCTTTTGCCCCTCGAATCGGTACATTTTGCCGAAAGAACAAATAGAACATCCTCAAAATCAGCGCCTAATTCACTCATATCTCCTGTCAATCGCTAAATTTTAGAACACTTCCCCGCGATGCTGGTGCTACGTGCATAGCCTTGCCTAACATCCTCAGCGGTCCAAATAAAATGAGTTAGAAATACATTGTTGCTAAAGATATTGAAGTAGTTGTCTCCTGCGCCGCATTTCATTATGTAGCCCTGGCGAACAGCACATGAGAAGGAAAAAATAGGCGCATCCGAACCAAAGAAAAACACCCCTTCCTCGCGTACGACGAATTTATCCGTACTGCTATGGCCCTCAGCAGAGAGTATGTCAGCAGGTTCAGTGCCATAGGTATGCTCTATAACGGCCGTTTCTTCTCCCAAGCAAAGGTAAGTGTCGGCAACGGCGAGGGGCGTTGCAAAGGCGGCAAGGAAAAGGAGTAGAGTTTTCATGCTAATTATTCAACCTTATGTGCCTGACAAGCCAGGCCGTATCACTGCTAAGTGACAGCTAATGGCTATAAGATTAGTCGCATTATAGAGACAATTACACGCAATGGGTCGTGACTTATTGATTAAAACAAACAGGATCCCCAAATTCTGCGCATTATTTCCAGCCAATAAGCTGTATTTATCAATCGACGGGGTATTCTGCAATGTGTGAACTGGTCCCTATTTTGGGAACTTAACCGGTGCCATAATCATCGGCTGTCCTAACTAGTCTCAGATGGGATTAGAGCAAATATTTAGAGTAGTGAGTAACAAGCCATGTCAGAAATATGTGCTTCTGTTGACGGGGAGATCGGATTGACCACTTTTACTGTCTCTGGGAAAGTAATGCCCGGTGAACTAAATTCTTATGCTGATGCTTATCGTGAAAATCAATCCCTGAAGAAGGTTCTATGGGATATTCGCGATGGGGATATGTCGAGTTTAGATGCGAGAGCCCTTCGGGAGGGTGTGCAGAGAGCCCGAGGTCGTAACAAGGCAGGGGAGAAAAAGGCCTTTGTTTTCTCGAGGGATGTGGATTTTGGTATTGGGAGAATGATGAGCGCTTACTGCGGTATTGAGGGTTATCAATCCAGTATTAAGCTTTTTCGTGATGTAAATAACGCGATCGCGTGGTTAACGGAGTCAATCGCGCAGGACAGCTGACATCTTGTTGATCAATCACCTCGCTGTAGCTGGCGCAAATAATTACCGGCAAATCGGGTTTCAGGCGGCGAGTTAACAGCCGGGCTGTTAATTGAAAAGCCCTCATCGGGTTTTATGCCTTACATCCCCTCACGGCAAATCATACTGCTCAGAAATTCCTGCTTCTCTAATACGATCTATCGCCAGATATCTTTCTTCGACTTCGTCAATGTAGTCCAAAATTGCTTCTCTGGCGCAGAATTGAACGGTGCGCCCGGTATGCATAGCCAATACCAGCAAGCGCTTTTCTATTTCATTCGGTAGATCTATCGTCAGCATCAATCAAGTCTCCAATTCCTTTAGCCCGCCCCGGGTGTTTTTACGCTGCCAAGTACTATGCCCGGTTTGTAACGGCAATGAATCGCGAAGGGTACATCCTTGTAATTCGCGATAGCTCTCCTTGCTAAGTATTAATATAGACCGTACAGAAATCTATGCCAGTTGACATGGAATTTACCTATGGGTAACCGGGAATAAACACTGCTTAAAATCTGGCATTAAACTTGGCAGGCAACGGAATTTTAAGCCAAGCCACAGCGTTCAAGCAGGTGCGAAATGCGTGCACTGCAGGTCTCTCTGAATCCTGCCCAGGGTATTACGAACGCTGTTTAAAGCGGATTCCTAATTTAAAACGCGATAGCCTCGACCAATCAGGCAGCGTTTGATCACAAGTTCTCTTTCCCGGATTCCTTCGCCAACGCCTCTTGCGCCACCGGCGACGGCACCGACCCCCGCGCCGCGCTGGGCTGTATCGCTGTTACCAATCACAGCCCCAACTACACCGCCGACCACGGCACCTGAGACCGCGCCGGAAGCCGCCTTTTGGGCTATTTGAACCTCATCGGCGTAGGCTTGGCAGGCAATCAAATCGCTGTTGTATTGGCTCAGGTTGACACCTTGTGTGTCTATTATGGGATTATTTCCGGTTAAATCTTCTACGCTGGCGCAATTTGCCAGCAATACCATCAATGTCGAGCAAGCGAGCGGACGCGAGATCTTCATAGCTACCTCCAATTATCGACTTTAATAGTGTAACGCATTGTGCTTATTATGGTTTACAAGGCTTGTCTTTAGGCCCTTGTTGACTACAAACGGCAGGAACTGGCAAGTAAAGGGGGCGCTGGTCTATGTTCCGCCCGAAGCCGTTGCTCTCGTTTGCGGGTCGCTAGCACTTGAGCGGGTAATCGAGGTATCTGCCCGTGATTGCGGGTATCGGCAGGGGTGATAGCTGAAATAATTTTCAATCGTCATTCGGTTTTCAGGTGTCATTAAACAGTCAAATCAGCTAAACTTCGAGCTTGTATGCAGGCAAAAATAAAACATGGATTTAGCACAAGAACACAGCCTTATTGATAACGCCAGTGTGAGCCTTTAGTCCGATTCATTCCACTCATACCTCTATGATATAGGTAGTTTTCCAGAGTCATTCATGCGACTGAAATGTATTAAATTAGCTGGTTTTAAATCCTTCGTTGACCCAACCACAATCGATTTCCCTTCCAATCTCTGCTCGGTAGTGGGTCCCAATGGCTGTGGTAAATCCAATGTAATTGACGCCGTGCGCTGGGTTATGGGCGAGAGCTCCGCCAAGAATTTACGTGGCGAGCAAATGACAGATGTTATCTTCAACGGTTCTGGCGGCCGCAAACCCGTAGGCCAGGCCAGCGTTGAGCTGGTTTTTGATAATCACGATCACAAGCTAACCGGAGAGTATGCGAACTTCGCGGAAGTGGCTATCAAGCGTAAGGTCGATCGCGACTCACAGTCCAGCTACACCCTTAATGGCACTAAATGCCGGCGCAAAGATATTACCAATATATTTCTGGGCACTGGCCTGGGGGCTCGCAGCTACTCTATCATTGAACAGGGGATGGTCTCTCGCCTGATTGAATCGAAGCCTGAAGAGCTGCGCGTATTCATCGAGGAAGCGGCGGGAATTTCCAAGTATAAAGAAAGAAGAAGGGAAACCGAGAGTCGGATAAAACGCACCAAAGATAATCTCGAGCGTTTGGAAGATATTCGAGACGAGTTAGGCCGTCAACTACAGCATTTGCAGCGACAATCCGTAGCCGCCGAAAAGTATGGCGAATTTAAGCAGCAAGAGCGTGAAACAACGGCTCAGTTGAACGGGCTTCGTTGGCGCAGTCTTGATGAAGAATTGAGGGAAAATCACGAGGCCATCAAAAGCCTGGATATCAAAATTGAATCTACTATCGCCGATCAGCGCGGAGTGGATGCAAAAGTTGAAGAGCATTTGTCGCGAAATGCCGAATTGACCGATGCGCTGGGTGAGGTGCAGGCTAAATTCTATAGCCTGGGCAATGACATAGCCCGTATCGAGCAATCCATAGAGCATCATATCGAGCGTGTCGATCAAATTAAGTTTGATCTGTCTGAGACCGAGCTAGGCTGGTCGCAAACCAAAGAAGAACTTGATGTAGATTTAACCAAAATTACTCAGCTGGATGCGGAGTTATTGTCTATCTCTCCCGCGCTTGAGTTAGCGCGTGCCGCAGAAGCGGAGTCGTCGACGCTGCTTGAAGACGCCGAGCAGAATTTGAGGCAATGGCAGCTGGAATGGGATGAATTCAATCAAGGGGCGGAAGAGCCACGCCAAACGGCGGAAGTACAGCAGTCCCGAATTCAACAGTTGGAAAGCATTGTAGAGCGAGGTCTGGAGCGCAAGAATAAGCTGGAAGCCGAACGTCAATCGCTCTCTACAGGGCCCGAAGATGAATCGGCGGCGGCAGTATCAGGAGAAGTATTAGTGCTTGAAGAGAGTATTAATGCTATCCAGCAGAAGAATAGGGAGCTGGGACAGACAATCGAGCAGCGTCGTGCAGAGCTGAGCAAATGTTCGGATGATCTGGATGTGGTGCGCAGCGAATTGCAAACGGCGAAAGGCAAGCAGGCCTCGTTGGAAGCACTCCAACAGGCGGCTCTGGGGCAAGATAATGAGGCGCTCAATCAATGGCTGGGAAAGAGGGGGCTGGATAATCAATTGCGCCTGGCTGAGGGTCTTAAGATCACAGAAGGCTGGGAGCTGGCTGTCGAAATGGTTTTAGGGGATTCTCTGCAAAGCATTTGTGTAGAGGGTCTGGAGGAACTGGAATCTCTGCTGGCGGAACTACCACAGGGAAAACTGGCGCTTATTGATGTAGCGGCTAATAGATCAACATCAGAGCTGGCAAATTCCACCTCTCTGCCTCCACTAAGCGGGAAAGTGAGCAGCGACTGGGACGTGAATGATCTGTTGCAGGGCATCTACGTCGCCGATGACTTGAGTCAGGCGCTCTCCCACCGCGTGCAGCTGTCCAGTCGGGAATCAATCATCACCCCTGAAGGGATATGGCTGGGGAATAACTGGGTGCAGCTGAGCAATTTCAGCAAGCAGGAATCGGTCGTAGAAAGGCATGGCCTGATCGCAGATATATCGAAAAGAATCAGCATATTAGAAGAGTCATCTAATAACTTACATAATAGACAGGAGCAGCTAAAACAGGCGCTTCGAGAGGGCGAGGCAGAGCGAGAAAATCTGCAGTCTGAAGTCGCCCGGAAGACCCAGTCACATAGCGAGCTTAAATCTCAGGTCAGTGCGCAAGTGGCCAAAGTGGAAGAGGGAGAATTACGCAAGCAACGCATCGATCACGAATTGGAAGAGTTGAGTCGGCAATTGGCGGTGGAAGAAGAAAGTATCGCTGCCGCTCGAGCCCGTTTACAGCAAGCTTTGGATAGCATGGAGAAGGATATTGGTGCGCGCGAGCAGCTGGAGATCGCCCGCGACGAGCGCCAGCAAGCTCTCGAGACCTGTAGATTAAATTCCAGAAAAGACAAAGACTTAGCTCATGAGCTGGCGCTTAAACAGCAGTCGATTCAGTCCCAATTGCAGTCCACCCGTGAAACCATGGATCGAATGGCGACCCAGGTGCAGCGAAGTCGTGAACGCATAGAATCCCTGACAGCCCAGGTAGAGGAATCGAGTGAGCCGCTGGCGAAGATGCGAACAGACCTGGAATCCTTGTTACAGCAACGCCTGGAAGTCGAAAAAGAGCTCGCCGGGGCGAAGGCGCAAGTTGATGAAAATGAACACACTATCAGAAGCCTCGAGCAACAGCGTAGTCAGATTCAACAACAGTTAGATCAGATCCGCGAAAATTTGATGCAAAAACGACTTAAGAGCGAGGGCGCTTCGGTCAAGCGTGACGCCCCATTGGATCAATTGCGGGATGCCAAATTCGAATTGGAAGCCGTACTTGCCATGCTTCCAGAGGATTTGCAGGAACAGCAATGTGAGCAGGAGTTGGAGAAGCTGGGGAACCGGATCCAGCGACTGGGCCCCATTAATCTGGCTGCAATCGATGAATACCAACAGCAGTCAGAGCGTAAGAACTATCTGGATAAACAGAACGAAGACCTGACGAGAGCTCTCGATACCTTGCAAAACGCGATTCAAAAGATAGACAAGGAAACCAGAACACGCTTCAAGGAAACTTTCGACAAAATCAATGCCGGCTTACAGGATTTGTTTCCCAAGGTGTTTGGTGGTGGTCACGCCTATCTGGATATGACCGGCGAGGATCTGCTGAATACCGGTGTGGCTATTATGGCACGACCTCCGGGCAAGCGTAACAGCACTATCCATCTGCTATCAGGTGGCGAGAAGGCGATGACAGCCATAGCCCTGGTATTTTCCATTTTCCGTCTTAATCCCTCACCCTTCTGTATGCTGGATGAGGTTGATGCACCTCTGGACGATGCGAATGTAGGGCGCTATGCCGAACTGGTGA
>JABMOK010000037.1 GCA_013204155.1 Pseudohongiella sp.
CAATCGAAGCTTACAATCAGCTAACGCCGCACCTGAGCCTGGGTATGCAAACTCCCGAAGAAGTGCACAAAAAAGCCAGCGGCAAAATGCAACTGGCTCATTCATAAAACCGTCAACGTATTTTAGGACGGGACATTGCCATTTTGACTCTTCCTTGCTAAATTCGAGCTCGAGGCTCATTCGACTGTTCGAGATAATAAATCGGGTCGACCCAGCGCCCTCGCTTGTTAACGGTCTTTGCGAACCTTCAAATCATCGGGCTGCTGGATCGGTAACTAGCTGCTAACTGGTTACGGGCTTCGCTTTAAACAATTGGTTGGAAACAGGGAAATTTGACCATACAATCAAATCAAAAAGGACGCGCGCGGCGCGCCTATTATTCAGGGCGTTAGGTTTACACGAGACAAATATGCCTTACACAATAAAATATAATGATGATGAAGGGATTGTTAGTGTAATCTATTCTGGCGTAGCAACAGATGATGATCTTCTTAATAGCTTAAAAGAAAAAACAAATTCATTAGAGATAGTTAAAAATTGCAAATTTTCTATCAACGATTTCACAGAGGCAACAGGATTTGAAGCAACTCCAAAAGTAATGCGGGAAATGTCATTGACATCAATCGAATTGTCCAAAATATCCAGTCAAATAATGCCGATTATAATAGCCCCGAAAGATATTGAGTTTGGAATGTTCAGAATGTGGCTTGCATATATCGATCGTACCAAATGGGATGCAAGAATCGTGAGAAGCTATAAAGAGGCATTGGATCTGATGAATGAAAAAATATAAGGGGTCGGTGACAAATCGAATTGCTAATGATTCTCAAATATCACCGTCCCCCTTTTGTTATATTGTAACGTCGGCTGTTGGCCCTGCACTTCACCAACTCACGGCAATTTAAACGCCACCAACTCCCCCGAATAGCCACTGCCACTCACCGCCAGCACCAGATACTGCTCGCCATCCAACATATAAGTCATGGGCGATCCCGATTGCGGTGCGGGTAAGCGCAGCGCCGCCAGCTCTTTCCCCGTCGCCTTATCATAGGCTCGCAGCCAGGCACTGCGCACACCTTCGTCATCGGTGGTGGTTTCCGCCTCACCGGCTATCAGCAGACTTTTCGTCACCAGCGTACCCACCGAGGCATTCTGCCCGGTTCGGGGAATATCCATGCCTTGCAGCAACGGATGATTCTTAACATTGTCCGGTGTCTCCCCGTGAGCAATCTTCCAGAGTATTTCACCTTTAGTCATATCGATCGCCGTGATCACGCCATAGGGTGGCTTCAACAATGGCAGCCCCTGTACCCGCAAACTGCGCGGCGGTGTGCCCCGGGTCGAGGTGGGTCGTTGCTGTTGGGCGGCATTAAATTCGGTGCGGCCTCCGCCTGCCGTGGAGCCGGCGCCGCCGGATGTTCGCGGGCCGGTGGCGGCATTGCCCTGAATATATGCCATGTCACTTTGACCAGGATAGGGTGGCACCACGCCCAGGCTGGCCACCGAACTATTTGACGAGACATAAAGAATATTGGTTTCCGGGTCGTAGGATCCGCCGGGCCAGTTGGTACCGCCTCCGGTAGCTGGCGCCATCAAGGTGCCAAGTGGCCCATCTATATTACTTACCACCGGCGGGGTGAACAGCGGACCCAGTTTATGCCAGCTGGCTATCTCCCGCGCCTGTGCATTTAATTCCGGCGTGAAATCCATTAAATCGGCCAGTGTAACTCCTTGCCGATCATAGGCCGGTGGCTTGCTGGGAATCGGCTGGGTAGGCGAATACCATTCCCCCGGCACATCCCCTTCCTCTACCGCTGTCTCCACGATAGGCCACACCGGCTCGCCGGTTACCCGGTCGAACACGTACAGAAAGGACTGTTTGGTGGGTTGTGCCACGGCCTTGACCAGGCGACCGTCTACCATGATGTCCATGAGTATCGGCGCACAGGGAATATCATTATCCCAGATGCCATGATGCACAAACTGAAAATGCCACTTGCGCTCGCCCGTATGCAGATCCACCGCCAGCAAGGTTTCACTGAACAGGTTGTCACCCGGCCGATAGGCCCCGTAGTAATCGCCAGTGGCTTCTTCCACCGGCAGATACACGGTCTCCAATTCTTCGTCCACGGAGATCTGTGCCCAGACGCCAGTGTTGCCGGTGTACTCGGCCGAATCATTCAGCCAGGACTCAGAGCCGTATTCACCAGGCATTGGAACGGTGTGAAAAATCCACAGGCGCTCGCCGGTGCGCACATCAAAGCCGCGCACATAGCCCTTCACGTTTTCACGGCTACGGGGATTGCCACCGGTGCGATGGGCCGCGCCGACGATGATCACATCCTTGGCTATCATCGGTGTCGCCTGCAAGCCGATTTCACCGGTCAGCAGATCGATCTGCTGATCCGCGTTCTGCTTTAGATCGACAATGCCCTGTTCGCCGAAGTCTGCAATCGGCCTGCCGGTTTCGGCATTGAGAGCAATCATTCGATACCCCGGCGTCACATACACAATCCGCTTCTCCTCTCCCTCCTGCCAGAAGGCGAGACCACGGCCGGACAATTGTCGCGGCGCATTTCTGGCCCGCTCGCCTTCATCCAGGCTGTAGACCCAGAGCAATTCACCCGTGGCGGCATCCAGCGCGAATACGGCCCGACGGGAACCCCCGGTGCTGTACATTATTCCGTCCACCACCAGCGGAGTTGCCTGATAACGATACTCAGGACTGGGACCTAAATTATCGGTCTTAAAACGCCAGGCGATTTCCAGCTGAGAAAAATTAGTCCCATCGATTTGATCCAGCCCCGAGTAGCGCGTATGCCCGAGATCGCCGCCATAGCTTGGCCACTGCCCGTCTTGTGCCCCGTGTTGCCCATATACAAGACTTGCCGAAAGCAGGGAAACCACAAGGGAAAGTGCCAGTAATTGAATTTTAGGTATACCTTTAAGTGCAGCCATAGCGTCAGCTCTTATTGTTTTTAAGGGTTCAAAAATCACCACCCAATCAGTCTAGCACAGTTAATTGTAGTCCCTGCAGCCCTCTCAAATACAAGACAAGAAGAAAACATTCGAGTAGTATCCAAGCCATACATGGAAGCCAGAGTGTCCATTAGATAGAGCACTACACATCGCTGTGAGTCGTTGCCCGCAGCTAAAATAAGAACCCAGCAATAGAGTCAATACTATGGGGTCAGCAAAAACACGCTTACTACTCTCGTTGATCTGCATTCTGTTTATGCCACTGGCTGTTGCACAGCAGATATCCGTTAACCAGCAAATCTGGTCCGCTGACGTAATTCGCCCCAGCGGTCAGCCGGTAATCCCGCTGTTCGATGGCTGGTTCCTCAATGCAGACGGAACTCGAACTCTTTGTTATAGCTTCTTCAATCTTAATACCGAACAATCTCTAACAATCCCTCTCGGTGAGAAAAACTACCTGAGTGACGACAGATTTTCTGCGCAGTTGCCTACCCATTTCGATCCGCTACCACCGCGCTATCGACATAAGTTTTGTGTATTCACAGTCACCGTGCCAGCGAATTTTTCAGTTAATGAAACAATCGTTTGGCATCTGAGCAGCGCCAACGAGAACTTGAGTGTTCCCGGCCATATCAAAGCGCCCTTCGTATTGGACGAACCTTCCTCGGCAGGCCGAGGCGAGATCGCCCCCTCCATCAAGTTTACAAAAAACAGTGAAGGCGTACGCGGTCGCAAGGGTAGCACTAGAGAAACGCCGATTGTCGGACGCGTTGGCGAGGCGGTGGAGCTTAGCGCCTGGATCGAACATCCGGATGAAGAAGTGTGGGTTGGCTGGGCCAAACACGCGGGGCCGGGAACGGTCGGATTCGATGAGATTGAATACACCATGGCGCCCAATGGGGAACCCGCGCGCGTGCAAGCCACTTTTTCTGAACCCGGCCGCTACTTAATTCGATTGCAAAGCATCAATGATACCGCGGCTTTCGAATTTTACTGCTGTCATAGCAATGCTTATATTAACGTCGACATAAATTAATTAGTGAACCTGCTTGAAAAGGAGTTACAAATGATTAGATTCAGATTTTTAGCTCAAAATACTGTCGCACCAATACTCTCTGCCTTACTGGCAGCAACCCTCATGAGTTCAGTTGTGGCTCAGTCTGATTTGACAAGCGCACCGACTTTTTCCAAAGACATTGCGCCTATCTTGCAAGAGAAATGTCAAACTTGTCACAACCCGGAAGGCATTGGTCCAATGCCTCTGATGACCTATGGGCAGGTAAAACCGTTCGCCGCCCTCATCAAGGACAGAACCGTCAAGCGCATCATGCCACCCTGGCATAACGATCCAACCACGGGCATTCAAAAATTCAAGAACGATGCTTCGTTGTCGGAAGAGCAAATTGCACTCATCTCTGCCTGGGTAGACGCTCAAGCCCCAGAGGGTGATCCGGCAGATTTGCCGGCGCCCATCCAGATAGCAAGCGGTGGCGCCTGGCACTTGCAGGAACAGATGGGTCCGCCAGACCTGATAATAAAATCTTCCCCCTTCGATGTCATCGCCAATGGCCAGGATCAATGGTGGACACCCGACGTTAAATTCGAAGGCTTGGACGGAGAACGCTGGTTACGTGCCGCCGAATTCAAGCCTTCCTATCCCCTGGGCAAGAAAGTGGTGCATCACGGTCATGCGGTGTTGATTCCCGAGGGCGAAAGTCGACAGGTTGCACTCGCCAGATACGGGGTAGGCAAGTCCTGGGAAATTTATCCCGAAGGCACCGGCATGAGAGTGCCTGCAAAAGGAACTATCGCATGGAACCTGCACTATTTTCCTGTCGGCGCCGAGGGTGATAACGATGTGGTCGAAGTTGGCTTGTGGTTTTATCCCGAGGGTGAGCAACCTGAATTGGAAACTGCCGGGGAAGCGATGTTCCGTGTCGACGGACTCAATGGCATGGCACGCGGACAGGACATACTCATTCCCCCTAACGGCTATCAGGTACTCACCGGCACCCATGTGCTGCAATCGCCTGCGGTAATACACAGCTACCGCCCTCACCTGCACATGCGTGGCAAGGTGATGACCATGGAAGCGATTTATCCCGATGGCAGAAAAGAGGTTTTGAGCCAGGTAAACAAATACAACCATAACTGGCAGATATCTTATATTTATGCCGATGATGTAAAACCAATACTGCCTGCTGGAACGGTGCTGCAATTCACTTCGGTGTTCGACAACACGGCCAATAATCCGCTTAACCCTGATCCGAACCAGTGGGTGGTGTTTGGCCGTCGCGGTGTCGATGAAATGAGTCACGCCTGGGTCGGCATCACCTATATCAACGAAGAACAATACCAACAGGCCATTGACCAGAGAAGAATTTCTCAGGAGACGCTATCTTTAAAATAGATCCTCTCTACAACAGACTGTCCTTGCGCGCGGGAGTAATATTGATGAATATAATCGGGACTCGCTGGCGAACCAATTCCGCCTTGTTTCTAGTTAGCGCTACTCTTTCGCTCAGTGCATCGGCGCAAGAACTGGAACAGGCGAGTTTTACCGAGCAACAGTCTACCTCTGGAAGCGCTCTCTATCAGCAAAACTGTGCCACCTGCCACCTGGCTAATTTGCAGGGGGCCTTCGAAGCCCCGGCGCTAAGCGGAAATAATTTCATCGGCAATTGGCGCAACAAGAATATCGCTGATCTGCTCGATCTGATGCGCAGGACCATGCCGCCACAGGCGCCAGGCTCATTAGCCAATACCGACTATGCGAATCTTGCCGCCTTTCTTTTAGACTCCAATGGTATCGACGCGAGCGCTGTCGAATTGGACTTCGACTCCAGCGCCGTCGCATTCCTCGGCGGCAGTGACAATCGCAATGGCCCGCTTGTCGCCAGACCTCCTGTTCCCGGTCGGGCCGGCACCATTCCTTCGCCAGAGGCGCGCAATCAGATACCGGAAATCGCCACCGTCTATCAAAGCGAGCGCGCACTTTCCCGTTCATTTCAGCCGCTGCCCGGATTTCGCAATGTCACGCAAGAAGAATTAATCAATCCAGCCGATGGAGATTGGACCTATTGGCGCAGAACACCCCAGAGCCAGGGCTACACGCCGCTGGATCAGATCAATACCGAGAATGTTAAGCAGTTGAGTCTGGCGTGGATATGGGGAATGGAAGCGGGTCGCAGCCAACCTGCTCCGTTGGTGCGAGACGGGATTATTTTTATTCCAAATTTTGGTAATGTGGTGCAGGCCTTAAATGGGAGAGATGGCACTTTACTCTGGGAGTATCGTAGACAATTTCCAGAAGGGGGTCGCAGCGGCGGTTTACTGCGTACACTTGCCATGTTTGAAGACATGATTTATGTAGCCACTACCGATGCGCATCTGGTTGCTCTGGATGCACGTACCGGTGCCGTGCGCTGGGATGTGGAAATCGCCGATGAAAATCTCGGCTATTCGAATACCAGCGGACCGATTGTCGCCAATGGAAAAGTCATTAACGGCATCACCGGCTGCGGCCGTTTTTTTGAAGATAGCTGCTTCATCACCGGTCACGATGCCCACACCGGCGAAGAAATCTGGCGCACCTATACCGTCGCTCAACCCAACGAACCGGGCGATGAAAGCTGGGCTGGCCTGCCAGTGGAATTTCGCGGTGGTGTCGATGTATGGATGACCGGCAGCTGGGACCCGGAACTGAATCTGGTGTTTTTTGGTACTGCCCAGGCCAAGCCCTGGATGGCGGCCAGTCGCGGCCTCAGCACCGACGATGCCGCCCTGTATTCCAATTCCACCCTGGCCCTGAATCCCGATGACGGCAGTCTGCAATGGTATCGCCAACATGTGCCCGGCGAGTCTTTGGACATGGACGAAGCCTTCGAACAGGTACTGGTTGATATATTTGATGAGCCTTTTCTTTTGACCATTGGCAAGAGCGGCATCCTGTGGAAACTGGATAGACGCACAGGGGAATTTCAGGGCTTGAAAGAAACCGTTTTTCAAAATGTATTTTCCAAGGTGGATCTGGAAACCGGACTGGTAAGTTATCGGGAAGATATTCAAAACATGCAAATAGGCGAGTGGCTATCGGTTTGCCCTTCGACCGCCGGAGGGCATAACTGGCAGTCCAGTAGTTATCATCCTCCGACACAGCAACTGATCATTCCCCTAAGCCAATCCTGCATGGATATGTCGCCACGGGAGACGACTTTCGAAATTGGCTCCGGCGGCAATCAGGGCGATCGCATGTGGAAAGAAATGCCAGGCACCCAGGGCCAGTTCGGAAAATTGGGAGCCTACGATGTCGCCAGCATGGAAGAAAAATGGAGTATCCAGCAACGCGCTCCATTCCTCACCGCCGCCTTGTCGACTGCCGGCGGACTACTGTTTATTGGCGACTATGATCGCTATGTGCACGCCTATGATGTAAGCAATGGAGAAGAGCTCTGGCGCACCCGTCTCGCTACCTCGGTGCAAGGTTTTCCAGTCTCATTCGCAATCGACGGCGAGCAATACATCGCCATTCCATCCGGCAGAGACGGTGGCAGTCCGTGGCGAATCGGTAATTTTCTGGCACCGGAACTCGTCAGTCCCAATGGCCACAATGCGCTTTATGTATTTAAGCTTCCGAAGTAAGGGTGATTTTCGGCTCAGCTACGCCTGAGCCAGCAACGGGAACTGCTCATACTGAGATCGCCGCGAGTCGTAGCCTGCTGAAAAATACGCAGGGATAGACGCGACAAACACCGCGCAGACCGCTAAAACAGGCCCAAATACTCGCTCGGTAGTAGCCAATACATAGCCCCGAATAAGACAAGCATTTGATATAGGTCAATTTGTTACCTAGTCGAACTCTTATTATTACCCCGTTGTCTATGAAATCGAGTTTTCCTAAGGGTGTGATATGAGCAAGATAAAACTACTTATTGGATCATTGGCTTCGGCGGCCTTGTTTTACGCCCCGCTGAGTCTGGCCGAGTCTATCGTAGACGGAACCTATCTGTCCGAGGGGGCCAGTAATGGCACCGGCAAATGCACTTTGACCATTAAAAGCATTACCCAGTCGCCTAAATACGGCGATGAAACCTTTGAACTGGAATCATCCGGCGATGGGGCCTGCGAATGGAGTGCGATAGGTTTATCGAAAAGCTATGCAATTACCGGTGGACTGGTTACCAACGGTGGCGCGCCAGCCTTCGTCAAACTGAAATTCCCATTCGGACCCGCCGGCAAGAGAATAGAATTAACCGCCTTCGATATGGATGGTTCGGTACGCAATAACGAAGTCTTTGCCAAGCAATAGACTTGCACGCGTTCGATCGCGAGCCCGCTATAGCCGCTCTTCTTCTCCTCAAGGGCTGGGCGCTATAGCGAGGCTACGCGCTTTAACCGGTTCGCCCCGGCTGTTCCCCCCGCAGAACTGAAACCCAACGGCTCCCACAGGACGCCGCGTATTCATTTCCCTGCGCTTCATGCCGCCTGGTTCGAGTGCAAGCAGTGCCCTCTACCTCGCGGCAACACCTCATTCGCTTTCGCTGCGTGATACAGTTTCAGCCAACTGTACGGTAATATGCAGCTATGCAATATCCAGACACACACGGAAATCCTTTTGATAAGGAAAACAGTGGCAATATTCTCTCGGTTTCCAGCCTTAATCGGATGGCGCGCTCGCTGCTAGAGAGTCACTTCCCTGCCGTAATCGTAGAAGGCGAGATTTCAAACCTGGCAATACCCTCCTCTGGTCACTGGTATCTGACCCTGAAAGACAAGTCTGCCCAGATTCGCTGCGCCATGTTTGTAAATCGCAATCGAATGGTGAGATTTAAACCGGAAAATGGCAAACAGATTATCATTAGGGGTCGGCTTAGCATTTACGAGGGCCGCGGCGATTATCAACTGCTAGTAGACGGCATGGAAGAGGCCGGTGCTGGCGCCTTGCAACGTGCCTTTGAAGAACTAAAAGCCAAACTGTTGGGCGAAGGTTTGTTTGCCGAACAGGCAAAACAGCCCGTGCTTTCACGCTATGAACATATTGGCGTTATTACCTCGCCTACCGGTGCCGCGATACAGGACATTCTCAGTGTATTCAGTCGACGCTTCCCGGCAACACGCATCACCCTCTTTCCCGTTGCCGTACAAGGCAAAGACGCAGCGGTAGAAATAGTAAAAGCCATCGAACTGGCTAATCGACATGCCGCTAAACTAAATTTACAGGCACTGATCGTTGGTCGCGGCGGCGGCTCTCTGGAAGACTTGCAAGCTTTCAATGAAGAGAGTGTTGCACGCGCCATCTATGCCAGCGACCTGGCAATCTGTAGTGCCGTTGGACACGAGGTCGACTTCACCATCGCCGATTTTGTCGCCGACCTGAGAGCCCCTACACCATCGGCAGCGGCCGAGTTGATGAGCCCCGATCAGCAGGACTATTTCGAACTTCTGCTTGGCTATCAGACACAATTCCAAAACACTATCCGGCAATCGGTGCAACGGGCAAGACAACAACTGCTTTGGTTGATAAAGCAATTAAAGCATCCCGATCGCCGTTTGCAGGAACAGGCTCAAAATCTGGATCGTCTGGATATTCGAATGCGGCGGGCAATGCGCGAGAGCATTGGCAGTCAAAAAGCAGAGCTAACGCAACTACGCCGTAGTTTGCTGGCGAGCTCTCCCGGTCAAAAACTACAACACTCACAACTACAGTTGAGCAATAGCTTAAAGCGTCTTAAACAAGCGATACAAGCGCTGAGCGCGGCGCGGCAATCGAGTCTGGGAGTGCTAAGCCGTAGCTTGAATGCCGTGAGTCCGCTAAATACCCTGGCCCGAGGCTATAGCATTACTTATGATGAATCAGAAAAAGTAATTCGCAATAGCGATGAGGTAAAAGTAGGCAGTAAAATTATTTCCAAACTGGACAAGGGCCGGATTACTTCGACCATTGAATCCGTCACATCCGATGAGCCTTGAGGCCAAGCCGCAAAATATTTAGCCTAAAATGTGAATCAGTTAACAGGTTGATAACTCAAATTATCCGATAGGTATCATTAATGCCTAGTATAAGTAAGTGCTTGTGATTGAGTCTGCTCCGCTGACAAGGCTTGATCTAAAAACGAAAACTAAAGAGGCAAACTGACAGGTTTGTCCTTCTCCAAGACCCCTTACCGGTCAGAGGACTTTAGATGCCATTGCTTGAAAACCTGTTTATGCTGATTATTGGCCATGCGCTCGCTGATTTCGTACTGCAGCCAGAGGCGATGGGGTATGGCAAAAATCGCAACGACAGAATTCACGCCAACGAGCAGAGTCTTTTCCCTGTCTGGTACTACTGGCTTACTGCCCATGCACTGGTTCACGGGGGCGTTGTCTATCTGATTACCAATAGCCTTTTATTGGGCATTACTGAAACACTCCTGCACTGGATAATCGATTTCGCCAAGTGTGAAGGCTGGATCGGTATGCATCGAGATCAGGCTTTTCATATCGGCTGCAAGGTCGGCTATAGCCTTTTCCTGTAGGAATTCTTTACCGCCCCCATACCCGTTTTTATCCAAATACTCTGGAAGTTTCTCGTGAGCCCCCTTCTCTCCATCGTTGACTCGCTCTACCCAAGCGTTATAGTACGAGGCTGTCGACACAATATTACAATGGGTAACTGATCAAGATGGATAAAAGAGAAGCACAAAGAATACGTAAAGAAGAAAAGCAACGCGCCGCTGCCCATCGAGAACAGGGGCAAAAATTATTGCTAAAAATTGGCCTGTTTGGAGTCGCTCCGATACTACTGTTGTTTACTCTCTATATTGTATTCAGCCAGGGGCCCACTTACTCGACGGTCGAAATTGCCGACAATGATCATATCCGCGGCGTAGGCGCCACACCGGTGAGCATTGTTGTGTATGCTGACTTCCAATGCCCCGCCTGTGCCACCGAACATCAAACCATGACGCGCCTATGGCCTGATATCAGGGATAAGGCACATCTGATTTTTCGCCATTTCCCCGTCACCAGCGCGCATCCTCACGCCTGGACCGCGTCGCTGTATGCCGAGGCCGCTGCCAATCAGGGCCGCTTCTGGGAAATGCATGATTATCTATTCGCCAACCAGGGAATTTGGGCGGGGCTGACAAACGTTGAAGATGAATTCGACAACTATGCGCTTGAACTGGATCTGGACATAGAACAATTACATGCCGATATAGATTCCGATGCCGTCGTTCGAAAATTACGCAATGATCAGCGTGGCGGCAATGCATCGGGGGTGCGCTCGACTCCATCGCTATTTGTCAACGGCCGACCCGTGGTACAACCGACAGCCGATCGAATCCGACAACTGGTCGAAGAGGAATTTGCAGCCGCGGATTCTGCCGACTAGAGCGTACTGACAAGCACTATTTAACTTTTGCCAGTCGAACAAAGCGCTCTATCAATGCCGTTGACTGTGGCGTTGGCTGCACCCTATCCAGTAAATCATCGGGTTCGATGCCTTCAGCGGCGATAGTTTGCGCTCTTGCAGCGATATAGGCCCGCATCACCTCGGCGCTGAATTCGGGATGAAACTGAAAGCCCCAGGTCGAGTCGCCCAATCGAAAGCCGTGATTCGGCTCAAAGTCATTCTCAGCCAGTCGCACGGCCGCCTCAGGCAGTCGAAGCACGCTCTGTTGGTGAGAAACTTGCGCCATAAACCGGCTTCCCAAGCCGGCGAGTAAGGGATCAGATTCGGCGGCCGTGGTGAGATTAATTGTCACACTCCCAATTTCCCGGCCCCCGGGATGAAAGCCCACGTCTCCGTCAAATGCCCAGGCCAATAACTGATGACCGTAGCAAATGCCCAGCAGCGGTATCGCCTGTTCGTGAGCCCTGCGAAGATAGTCTGCCCCGATGTAATTCCAGGGCGCCAGATCGCTAAGGTAGGCCGCTGAACCGGTGATGATTATGCCGTCCAGGCCTGACAATTCTGGCAATGGCTCATCGAGATGGATCGAACAGAGATGAAACTCGGATGCCGGCCAGCCGGATGCCGCGATAAACCAGTCTTCGAAGTCTTCACCCTTTGCCAGCAATGAATCGATGGTGGACCCGGTCTTGATAATGAGTATTTTATTGCTCATGATTTTCAGAACTAATGGTTTTCAGAACTAATGGTTTTCAAAAATCAGGGCCTCAGAACTAGCAGTAACTCGCTCCACATGCAGATTCGCGCCTATTATTGCAATTTGCCGCGGCAAGTAACAAGATTCAATAGCTTCTAAACAGTGCTCGTGCCACTCAGGCAACAGCATCTACAATAATAATAGAAAGGCGCAGAATATGATCGCTAGAATAAATTCACGCTTAGAGGGCATAGCAGAGAATTCCAAAGACTGGACCTGGACTCTGTTTCGCGTAATCAGCGCGGCGATGTTCATGACCCATGGCTTTGGCAAGCTGTTTGGTGAGAACCCACAGCCCTTCATGGGAGGGGGTGTTACCTCCATTAACATCGGAGAGCTGATATCAATCCCTATTCCTATGGATATCAATGCCTTATTTTTAACTGGCGTAGTTGAATTATTTGGCGGATTGCTGATTCTTATCGGTCTGTGGACTCCTGTAGTGACGCTGATAGCGGCATTCTTCATGATAATGGCGTATCTGACCTCTCATCTTGCCTGGTTTCCAACCCTTAATCGTGGTGAATTGGCCGCGATGTATATAGTGACCTATCTGGTTCTTTTTGCCTTTGGTCCCGGGCCGTATAGTGTCGACGCATGGATTTCCCTGAAGCGACAGCAAAAGCCGCAAGGCACGGAGCCGGCTAATAGCTAGAAATTGTTTTATTACAATTGCTTAGTGTTGTATTTCTTAGTGATTGCCAGTTTGCTATATTAGCCGCACTTAGTTTCTATTTAGATTAATGAGATATGAACACTCGAGGTGTACAAGAATGTCTAGAACAATAACAAAGACCGTTCAACTGACCCACAAGTTCCTCACCGCACTACTCGCCTGCATGGCGCTATCAATGCTCAGTGCGACCCAGTCAGTCGCACAAGACGCGGCCGCCGAACCCGGCAGATACCGACCCCAAGGCCGAGAAATAGCGCGTGACATCGGGCGTGAATTTGATGAGGCCCTGTACGAGGTCCGCACCTACGATCCAGAGCCCAGCGTGGCTGAGTTTGCGGCGGCCACTATCTTCTATCCTTTAACTCTGAGTTTTGCCCCCCCCTCTCCTGCCGTAGTGCTGGTTCCCGGTTATACGGCAACTCAGGACGCCTATGATTGGTGGGGACCTGCATTGGCATCTTTGGGTATTGTGGTGATGATTATCGATACCAATACCCCGAGAGATACTTTCCAGCCTCGAAAGCAAGCGCATATTGCGGCGGTTGCATTTCTGCGCGGTGAGAACGACAACAGCGACAGCCCGATTCGGGGCAAAATTGACACCAGCAAACTAGGTATTATGGGACATTCATTGGGTGGCGGTGCGGGTCTTGCGGCCGCTGAAGAACTCGGCGACAGCATTAAGGCGGTCGTTGCCCTGATGCCTTACTGTTGTGAACTGGGACAGTCCTTTGATGGCGATTATAGCGGACAGAGTGTGCCTACCCTGATCTTTACCAGTTCCGTAGACACTGTTGCGCCACCGGCAACCCATGCGCGATTACTGTATGAGTCTATTGCCGATAACACGCCTAAGGCCTATGTGGAATTTAACACCGGCACGCACAATCTGCCGACTAATGCCGGTAATGACCTGCCCAATTTGGCCAGATTTACCTTTGCCTGGTTAAAACTCAATCTGGATGGAAATTCTGCCTACGCGACTACTTTCAACGGTGACTTAAGCGCTGATTTGGCCGACAAGGTTGCGACACTAGACACCAATCAGTAGCGCAGTAACTAGATCTGGAGAAGGGAGTTAGTTCTGGAGAAGGGAGTTAGCGCTGGAAACAGGTGTTAACTCTGGAGAGCCTTGAGCTCGAATTGTCATTATCAACATTGAAGCAGGTTTGGCCCGGACAGGCCTTACCTGCTTCTTGCTTTAAGCCTTTCCAGATTTATTCTGCATGATAGCCGCCTACTGATAACCTGCACTCAGACCGGGAGGCGCGCCTGGCGAGGCTTTTACTCCCGATGCAATTGCCTCTATGATGAGTGACTACTCATAGAACTCGATATCCTTATGTCCTCTTCACGCAAACTGGTAATTTATGCCGCCCTGGCAGGCAACAGCTTAATCTCACTGATGAAGTTTGCGGCAGCTTTTGTAACCGGCAGCTCCGCTATGTTTTCCGAAGGGATTCACTCTGTGGTTGATACCGGCAATCAAATCTTGCTTCTGTATGGACTGAAACAATCAAAAAAACCTGCCGACGAACGCTTTCCGTTCGGACACGGAAAAGAAATTTATTTCTGGAGCTTTGTTGTTGCCATCATGGTCTTCGCCGTCGGAGCCGGTATTTCAATTTACGAAGGAGTCCACCGTTTATTCGACCCAAGGCCATTGGAAAATATTCTGCTCAACTATGTTGTGCTCGGGCTTGCCATGGTATTTGAAGGGGCGGCCTGGTTCTTCGCCTTGCGAGAATTCAAAAAGGCCAAGGGTAAATCCGGCTACATCGAAGCCGTGCAGAGGGGTAAAGATCCTTCCATGTTTGTCGTATTGTTCGAAGACTCTGCCGCTCTACTCGGCTTGCTAGTTGCGCTGATTGCAACGGCCCTGACCCAACTTACTGGAAACTTGTATCTGGATGGTGTGGCCTCGATAGTTATTGGTCTGATACTGGCCGGAACTGCCCTGTGGCTGGCGCTGGAAACAAAGAGTTTACTGATCGGTGAAAGCGCAAACAATCATGTCGTAATTGGTATAAAAAAACTGGCGCAAGGTATCGACAATATAAAACACGTTAACGAAGTCCTGACCATGCATATGGGACCGGATTTTATTTTGGTGAATATCAGTGTCGAATTCAAAGACGAGGCCGATGCCAACGAAATCGAAGATACCGTGGCATTACTCGATGATGCCATTAAGCAACAATATACCAACGTGCGGCGAGTTTTTATTGAAGGTGAAGCGAGTCATTCAATCCTGCGCTAGGTATCCCTGACTCGCTGATGGACTCATACTCGGAGAGTGTTTATGCTGCCAAGTAGCGTGACAAAATAATTCTGTTACACAGGTTGCTACTCACAATGAAAACAAAAATCGAAATCTTGCTTGCCAGTACCCTGCTGCTCGCCAGTGCGACTGCTTCAGCACAAATCACCGACTACCAGAGCGTCACCGAAGACCTGTTGAGTAATCCTCCCGCTGGCGACTGGTTGAACTGGAGAGGAACGCAAGACGGATGGGGCTATAGTGCCCTCGATCAAATCAATAGTGAAAATGTGGGTCAATTACAGCTAGTCTGGTCCTGGGCGATGGATGATACCGGTGCTGGGGAAGCCGCGCCGCTTATCCACGATGGTGTCATGTTTTTGCCTGGCCCTCGCGGCGTTATTCAGGCACTTGATGCCGCCAACGGTGACCTTATCTGGGAGTACCGCCCCGGTATCACACCTGCTCTGGAAGGTTCCAACGCCAAAGCTTTAGGCCCCGATCAACTTGGCGATGCCGCCATGCCCGCTACGGCATTTGCCGGGGTCGGTCGTGGCGTGCAGAAAAATATCGCCATCTATGGCGAACTAATTTACTCGGCAACCGAGAATGCCAGCATCACGGCTATCGATGCGCGCACCGGCTTATTAGTTTGGGAAACACCTGTGGCAGACCCTGCGCTGGGCTATTACTACGTGGCCGGACCCATCGTCGCCAATGGCACACTGGTAACTGGAATTAACGGCTGTGAACGCTATAAAGACGATGTCTGTTTCATTACCGGTCATGACCCGCTTAGCGGAGAAGAATTGTGGCGCACCTCGACCGTAGCGCGGCCGGGGGAACCGGGTGGTGACACCTGGGATGATTTGCCACTGCGGTTCCGGGCAGGAAGCGATGCCTGGATTGCCGGTAGCTACGACCCGATTGCCAATCTGGTGTACTGGGGCACTGCCCAGGCCAAGCCCTGGGCAAGAGCCGTTCGCGGTACAGCCGGTGATGCACTGTACACCAATTCAACCCTGGCACTGAATCCCGACACGGGCGAGATGGTTTGGTATTACCAACACCTGCCAGGCGAAACCCATGATATGGATGAAGTATTCGAGAGCCTATTGATCGACGTTGGCGGACGCCAGTCGCTTTTCAAGATGGGCAAGCTGGGAATTCTCTGGCAGTTGGACAGAGTTTCCGGCGAGATCATTGCTGCCACGGATATTGGCTATCAGAACATCGTCAACGTCAATCCCACCTCCGGTGCCATTACCTATCGCGATGGCCAGTTGCCACGCATCGGACAACAAATCGATATCTGCCCCAGCACTTCCGGCTTCAAGAGCTGGCGCTCCATGGCCTATTCTCCGCAAACCAGCGCCATGTATATCCCCATCGCGCTGAATTGCGAACTCGCTACCTTCGGTCCAACGGAGCGGGTGCTGGGCGGTGGCGGTACGGGACCGGTACGGCGCAGCAATTACCCACACCCGGAATCCGATGGCAACCTCGGTGAAATTCTGGCGCTGGAAATTCCCGGCGGCGAGGTCAAATGGCGTTATCGCTCGCGGGCACCGATTAACACCGCCGCATTAACCACCGCGGGTGGTTTGGTATTCGCCGGCGATTGGGACCGCCGCGTATTTGCCTTTGATGCAGACGACGGAGAGGTTCTTTGGCAATCACGCCTGTCCACATCGGCCCAGGGCTTTCCCATTTCCTACATGATCGACGGCAAACAATATATTGCGCTTCCTGCCGGCAATGGCGGTGCCAGTTGGGCTGCCAGTTTGCCCAGAGAGCTGGCGCCGGAATTGCGCCGTCCCCGAAATGGAAATTCCATGCATGTCTTTGCGTTACCCGGCAAATGAACAAAAAAACGCTAAAATTTGTCGGCTATTGCCTGGCGGTATCAGCCCCATTGAGTCTTAACCACAGCCTCGCTCAAACCGATTCCTCTATATGGGATGGTGTATTCACCGAAGCACAGGCTACCCGCGGCGAAACAGCCTATAGTGCAAACTGTGCTTCCTGTCATTCAACAGACTTACGGGGCAACAGCAATACCCCGAGTTTGTTGGGCATGAGTTTCATGTTTATCTGGGAGAACCAATCGCTGGCCGAACTGTATACAAAAATGCGCAATGAAATGCCTTCTGATAACCCTGGCAGCCTGTCTACTCAGACTTACGAAGACTTGCTCGCCTTTTTACTCCGCTCAAATCAGTTCCCTGCAGGCGAGCAAGCATTAAAAGCGGATACCGCGAAGCTGACCAAGATAAGCATCACTCCCAAGCCGGTATTCAGCCAATAGTTGCTTGTTTCAAACGCCAGGCCTATGGATTTAACGGAAGGGCTCACACTTTCAGCTTTAGCGTCGCTGACTCGGCGATAAAGCACCCTCTTCAGGCTCTTTCCCGCCAGTTTTTGCTTCAATTCAAAAGCAATTGAGATCAACACTGGAAAATACAAATACCGGTAGTACAATACGCCCCACATTTCGACAAAAGAGGAATTTATTCCTCTCTCCGAGAAAATAAAAGGTAGCTCAATGACAGAGAATCAACACGCCGCTCCAGACCTCACGCAATACGGCATTAGCGGTGTAGAAGAAGTTTATTACAACCCATCCTATGATTTTCTGTTTCAGCAGGAAACCAGCCCTGAGCTGGAAGGCTATGAGAAAGGCATAGTAACCGACTCGGGCGCGGTGGCTGTAGACACCGGTATTTTCACCGGGCGCTCACCGAAAGATAAATACATTGTTCGCGATGACACCACGCGCGACACCGTGTGGTGGTCGGATCAGGGCAAGAATGACAACAAGCCAATCGATCAAACCTGCTGGAATCATCTGAAGTCGCTGGTGACTAACCGCCTGAGCGGTAAGCGTTTATACGTGATGGATACGATTTGTGGGGCTGATGAAAACAGCAATCTAAAAGTACGATTCATTATGGAAGTAGCCTGGCAGGCGCATTTCGTGAAGAATATGTTCATCCGTCCCACCGATGAGCAATTGGAAAATTTTGCGCCAGACTTCATCGTCATGAACGGTGCCAAGGCCACCAATCCTGACTGGGAGAAAATGGGATTAAATTCGGAAAACTTTGTCGCCTTCAACCTGACCGAGAAGGTACAGCTGATCGGCGGCACCTGGTACGGCGGCGAGATGAAGAAGGGTATGTTCTCGATGATGAACTACCTGCTGCCGCTACGCGGCATGGCCTCCATGCACTGCTCTGCCAATATCGGTAAAGACGGCGATGTGGCGATCTTCTTCGGGCTTTCCGGTACCGGCAAGACCACTCTGTCCACCGACCCGAATCGCGCCCTCATCGGTGACGATGAGCATGGCTGGGACGATGATGGGGTGTTCAATTTCGAAGGGGGCTGCTACGCCAAGACGATTAATCTGAGCAAGGAGAGCGAGCCGGACATCTACAACGCGATCCGTCGTGACGCGCTGTTGGAAAATGTCTCGGTCGATGCTAACGGCGTGATCGATTATGCCGATGGTTCCAAGACCGAAAATACCCGCGTCTCCTATCCCATCTATCACATCGATAATATTGTCAAGCCGGTTTCCAAGGGTGGTCACGCGGAGAAGGTCATCTTTCTCACCGCCGATGCCTTCGGGGTTTTACCACCGGTATCGAAACTTGACCCGGAGCAAACCAAATACCATTTCTTGTCTGGCTTCACTGCAAAATTGGCCGGCACAGAACGGGGCATTACCGAACCCACCCCAACCTTCTCGAGTTGCTTTGGTGCCGCCTTCCTCTCCTTGCACCCAACCAAGTACGCAGAGGAATTGGTGAAGCGTATGGAAGCAACCGGCTCTACCGCCTATCTGGTGAATACCGGCTGGAATGGTACGGGCAAGCGTATTTCCATCGAAGCCACCCGGGCAATCATTGACGCCATCCTGGACGGTTCAATTGATAAAGCCGGAACCTTCACCCTGCCCTATTTTAATCTCGAAGTGCCAGAGAGTATTGACGCCGTCGACAGTAATCTACTCGACCCGCGTAAAACCTATGACAATCCTGCGGAATGGGATACGAAAGCCAGGGATCTGGCAGAACTGTTCATCTCGAACTTTGAGAAATTCACCGACAACGAAGAAGGCAAGGCATTGGTCCAAGCCGGACCTGCTCTGGATTAAGCCGCCTGGGGTGTTGTAGTAGAAACAGTTGTAGCAGAAATGGTGGTAGCAGAAATAGTTGTAGCAGAAATAGTTGTATAGCAGAAATAAAAAAGGCCGGAATGATTAATCATTCCGGCCTTTTTATTTAGTGACTACGATTTAGTCTTAGTGTGCCGCACCAGCCGCTGGCTTGGCGCCAGGCAGTGCCATTGCCGTCAGCTTGGAACCGGTTTGCAGCATGATGTATTGATGACCATCATGTACCCAGGAACTCATGCCGTAGCTGCTTCGAGCCGGTGCTTCGATTTCGCTCATGATCTCACCGCTTTGCTTATCGATAGCATAAAGCATCGGCGTGCCATCACTTCTTTGATCCGAATACACCAGCATATTGGCAGTCGTTACCATAGGCACCAGGGCACCAGTACCGGTATTACCAAGATCAACACCGGCCAGCGCTGGGTTGTTCTTGATTCGGTCTGGCGTTTCACCGGTAGGAATCATCCACAGATGCTCACCGGTGTTCATATCGATCGCCGTGATGCGGCTATAGGGTGGCTTCCAGATAGGAATTCCCGCTGGATGACGTGGTGGCCTGGCGGTAGCACCAGGACCTGCATTCGCCCACTGGGACAGTGTCGCACCGGTAGTATTTGGATACAGTAGATCCGCTTCCTCACCCGGGATGAGACGCAGTGCGAAACAAGCCTTGTGGGAAGACACATACAGAATCCCGGAAACAGGGTCCGCCACAGCCGGTGCTGTGATATTGGATCCGCCCGAACCACCTGGGCAGTTCATGGCCGCAAATTTACCCGTATCGTTGCCCGCATGGATGGGCGGATTAAACAAAGGTCCCATCTGATAATCAGCCATCGCTTCGATTGCCTGTCGGCGAATCTCAGGCGTGAAGTCAGCAAGATCATCGATGGTAATACCCTGCATATCGTAAGCCGCCGGCTTGGTCACATGAGGTTGAGTGGGAGACAGCACTTCACCCGGAACGATAGACGCCGGTACTGGACGATCTACGATAGGCCACAGTGGCTCACCGGTCAGACGATCGAAGGCATACACCCAGGCCTGCTTGGTGATTTGTGCAACCGCTGGCACGCGGCCGCGTCCTGGCATATTCAAATCCAACAGGACTGGTGCCGTGGGATTGTCAAAATTCCAGACTTCATGCTTCACCATCTGGAAATGCCAGACGCGTTCGCCCGTTCGGGTATCCAATGCTATCAAGGCTGCACCATAGAGGTTGTCACCCGGACGAAAGCCACCGTAGTAGTCGATGGTGGCGCTATTGGTTGGGATATAGACAATATTGTTTTCTGGATCGGCCGACATGGGCGCCCAGGAGGAGACGTCACCGGTCCATTCCCAGGCATCATTTTCCCAGGTTTCATGGCCATACTCACCGGGCTTGGGAATTACGTTGAATTTCCATTTGAAGGCACCGGTTCTGGCATCGTAGGCGAGAATATCGCCCGGTACATTTTCGATGCGCGACTGATGATAGCCCTGCTCGGCCGAGTTGCCCACAATGATTGTGCCGTTCACCACAATCGGCGGTGAGGAAGAAGTGATATAACCGGTTTCCAGCGGAATCCCTTCATAGGGATCGTAGGGATGACCAAGATCCGCCATTAAGTCCACCACACCGGTTTGAGGAAAACCATCGATGGGAACCGGCTTACCGAAGCCCTCGAGAGGAACACCCGTATCACCGTCTAATGCAGTCAAGAAGAAACCTGGAGAGACAATGTAGATAACCAGTTTGCCGTCGATGCGGCCAAAGGCCACGCCCTTGCCGTAATCGGCACGCATGGAGTAGGCGCCGCGGGGTGTATCAGGCTCTTTATAAGTCCAGAGCGTATCCCCGGTCTTGGGGTCGATAGCGATTACATAGCGCTTGTTACCGGCAACGGTGAACAATTTGCCATCGATCATCGACGGCGTGGAACGACCACTCACCGCATGAAAGCTGGCACCGTCCCATTCCCAGGCCACTTCGAGATCTTTGAAATTTTCCGCTGTGATTTCATCAGCAGGGCTATAGCGAGTGTGAGCAAAGTCACCGCCCAGAGTTAACCACTCTTCCGGGTTTTGCGCGAATGTAAAGCCTGGAGAAAGCACCAGCAGGACTGCGGCTATAGCACTCCCGAAAGTCAGTGAAAATCTCCTCGTAATTGGAGCTTGCATAATTTCCTCTCTTTTACTCATTAACAAATTCTTGTTGATCTAGAAACTTGGTTTTAACCGGCTAAACTTAGTTTTAACCGGCTAAAAGTACCAAGAAATCAGGGGTTAGACCATGTTTATTTGCAGCTTGCCTGACTAGCCCGTTCTCAGTTTTTACTCTCAGCTCGCTAAGTGGAGAACATTGCAAAGCTTCCCGTCGCCTTCGCCACCAATTCGTCGTTGCAATAAACATCGCTTTCCATCATCGCCACCCGCCTGCCCTTTTTCAACACCCGTGACTCACAGAGAAGATCGAAGGGGCCCGAGGGTTTAAAGTAGGTAACCTTGATTTCGATGGTAGCGCAGCGCTCTCCCTCTTCGAGCAGGGAGAACAGGGCGGCCCCCATGCCGGTGTCGGCGAGAGAATAGATCACACCGCCATGAACAACCTGATTTGAGTTGTTCAGTTTTACATGATGCTGTAAAAAACAACTCGATTCTCCCTCTGCCGACCTGGTAACTTTAAAGCCCAGCAAGTCGGCAAAAGGATGAACACTTTTTTCGAAGTCCAATTAATTTACGCTCTATGATTTATACCAAACGCGGCATTATTTTTGTTAAGCCTTCAGCACAAAAATAACGCCGCACAAATTTGACTGCCCCAAGCTAGTTTGGCAGGGCAAATGTAGACAGAGCGTGACCTGAAATCACCGAGACGTATTGCACACCATCGACCATATAAGTCACTGGCGCCATTACAATTTGGCCACCCAGATTTACCGTCCAGATCAATTCACCGGTACGCGCATCGATGGCGTGAAAATAGCCCTCACGACCACCGGTGAAAAGCAGATCAGACGCGGTGGTAAGCATGCCACTGTCACTGACATCGAATTGATCGTATGACCACACAGCCTCACCGGTCTCTGGATCCATTGCCTTCAGGGAGGCATGACCCACTTCATTGGTCCAGTTGTTGATGGGATTAGTTCGTCCTATACCAATAGTAGGCGCACCTGGCGCCGGTGCCAATACCGAAAAGCCGCCACCTAAAAATGCGCGCCCAGGCTCATACTCAGACTCCTCGGCACTGTAGATGGTGGCATAGTCTTGCCAGGCACTGAAATAGAACAGACCTGTGCGCGGGCTATAAGCTGGCGGATACCAGTTGGTACCACCCTGATTACCTGGATAGGTAGGCATGCCTTCCGGTTGTGGCGTCGGTATTGGCCGACCATTCTGATCGAGACCGCTAGACCAGTTAACCTTCACATAGGGCTTTCCTTCCAGGAATTGGCCATTGGTTCGATCGAGCACATAAAAATAGCCGTTACGGTTGGCCCACATCATCACCTTTTTCGCTGTGCCTCGGAAATTTATGTCAGCCAGTACAGGCACCTGTACCGAGTCGTAGTCATAACCGTCGTTTGGTGTGAATTGGAAATACCACTTGAGTTCGCCGGTATCGGCATCGAGTGCAATCACGGAATCGGAATAGAGATTATCACCAGGACGTTGTCCAGCATTCCAGTCCGGGCCAGGATTTCCTACACCCCAATAGGTGAGATTAAGCTCCGGATCGAAGGAACCAGTAACCCAGACCGGCGCGCCACCATGCTGCCAGTCATCACCTTCCCAACTGTCGTGATTCACTTCGCCAGGTCCTGGAATGGTATATGTCCTCCAGGCTTCTTCACCGGTTAATGCATCGAAGGCGGCCACATAGCCACGGATACCAAATTCACCCCCGCCGACACCGACGATGACTTTATCTTTTACTACCAGTGGTGCCATGGTCACGGAATAGGCCTGATTAACATCCCCTACTTCCACATCCCAAAGCGGAACACCATTAATTCTGTCCAGTGCAACCAGACGTGCATCCAGTGTTCCCATGTAAACCATGTCACCCAGCACAGCTACACCGCGATTATTAGCCCCACAGCAAACACGGGAATTCTCGGCGGGCGTATGACGATACTTCCAGAAAACCCGGCCGGTAACCGCATCGACGGCCATAACACTATTGGGCCGCTCGGTGACATACATAACGCCGTCGACGATAATTGGATTCGATTGCCAGGCGCCAAACACCTGATTTTGCAGCGTCCATTGGAGTTTCAAGTTTTTCACATTGTCGGGCGTCACTTGATCCAACAGGCTATGACGCTGGCTCATGTAGCCACCGTTATAGGTAAGCCAGTTTTCGGGCTCATCGGCGGCATTCAAAATCTGCTCGAAGGTAACCTGGGCCAATGTATTGTGAGCACTTAATAATCCGACAGACAGAATTGCCAGCCAACACAGTTTTTTCATTGGGTTAAAAACAGTTAGAGTTTTCATCTCAGACCTCGCAAAGTAAGCAGGTAACCAACAACATCGGCCACCTCATCGCTGGAAAGCGTAGTGGGTTGTTTGCTGGGCGCATCGCTGATCTCGAAGGTAACAAGATCGGACTTGCGCAGGGAACGCAAACGCTCATTGGAATCGATGACCTGAACCGTATAAGTATCTTCATTCAGGCGTCGTCCAACGATGGTTTCTTCGTTGCGCGTGACTATTCGTACCGGTCGATTGATCGGCAATAAGGCGGTAGCCGGGTCGAGCATATTTCTCTGTAGCGAAGCCGGTGTTCGAATGGCACCGATAGAACTCAGATCGGGAGCCGTTCGTGGACCGACGCCATTCACTCGATGACAGTCGGCACATTCGCCCTTACCCTCGAACAAGGCTTTGCCGCGAACCGGATCACCTATCTTGACCGCAATACCATCGGGATCGAATCCGGCCCGGATATAGGCGATCACGCCGTTTAACTCTTCGAAACGCAGGTCGAAAGACGGCATACGCCCCTCGGCAGCACCCTGAGAGATCACCGTGACCAGATCGGCATCTGACTGGGCGGTACGAAATTGTCCGCGCCGCAGGTTAATGCCGTCGATCAGATCCCCTTGAGGGCCATGGCAGAGGGCACATTGCTGGGTATAGACGCGAGAACCCGCTTCGATGGCTTCGCTGGTGTATTGATGGTCGCCGAGCTCCTGCGCCAAAATCAGCTTACTTGCTGTTAGCAGCAACAGGCCGGCAAGGGCCCTGACGCCAACGCGAGATCGCCTTGTCTGTAAATTAACAGTCGGTAAATTAATATTCATAAGCATCTATTGCATAAGTAGTTTGTTGTTAGTGAAGACGAAGAATAATCGGTATTGACGCCAAGGTCTATGGGGAAAAGGTATGCAACAAGTCTTTCAGAGAGCCGTTAACCAGTGATTCAACCCCTGTGCGTTCAGCTCCATATCACGGTCAATCAAGCTCTTTATTGTGTCAGTATCGACACCGCATTGTTGATCCAGCAAGTAATTGATACCGGCTTGCAGAATTGCATCCCCTATCCTTCTCTCACGCTGATCCATCACAGCAAGTTCTTGCTCAATTTCGGCGTAGTCTTCAATTGTACGTCTGAGTAGTTCATGCAGGGGCTTCAGATTTTCATGCATGCCGAAGTGGGTAACATAGATTCGCGCCGGCTTAAGAGCCATCAATCTCTCCAGGGTTTGAAGCCAGGCCGCCGGATCAAATTGAATCGGGGTAGTGGGTGGAAAAATAAAACGGTTCTTGCCATTATTTAATTCGGGATAACTGACCCCAAAGGTGTCGCCAGTAAACAAACCCTGACTCAGTTCATCATAGATGCAGTAGTGATGTCGGGCATGTCCTGGAGTGTCGAGAAATAACAGTTTTCGGCCGTTGAAATCCAGTTCGAATTCATCCTCCACTTCCTGCACACGCTCGGCCGCAATCGGAATCAATCGCCCGAACATCTTGCCGAACGCTTCTTCACCGTATACCGCCAGGGAACCTTGCTCGAGTTTCGCCGGGTCAATCATGTGGCGAGCGCCACGGGGATGTATCAGCAGTGTCGCCTGGGTGAAATGCTGCATCAAGCCGCCAGCGCCGCCGGCGTGATCCAGATGCACATGGGTAGGCATAATATAGGCGACGGATTCAGCGGCGATGCCCTTGCGCTTGAGTACCTCCAACAATATCAGGACAGAATTATTAGTGCCGGTATCGATAAACCCTGTCATGCCATTGTGTTCGATCAGATAGCAGGCCGCCAGACCGGGACGATTTAAATGGGTATCGATACAAGTAATACCATTACCCAGATCCTGGTAATGAATGTAATCTGGCAAGTTCTTCGCTCCTGTCCGCTATAAACGCTTACTACACA
>JABMOK010000004.1 GCA_013204155.1 Pseudohongiella sp.
AGTAGTTGATTGTCAGTGGTCCTGCCCCGCTCATACTCCTGTTCCAGAGTACATTAGACTTATTGCGGAAAAACGCTATTCCGATGCCTATATGATTAACTGGCATTCGAATGTCTTCCCCGGCATTCTCGGACGCACCTGTGACAGACCCTGCGAACCCGCGTGCCGACGAGGACGAGTCGAAGAGCAGCCGGTTGCTATTTGCCGTTTAAAACGCGTCGCCGCCGACTACAAATCAGATATTAGAGACCGTCTCCCCGCCATTCCAAAGAAAAAAAATGGCAAGCATATCGCGTTGATTGGCGCCGGACCGGCATCGCTGACTGTGGCAAGAGATCTACTCCCACTAGGATACGAAATCACCTTATTCGAGCGTGACGCAGTGGGTGGCGGCGCCATGCGTACACAGATACCTCGCTTCAGACTACCGATAGAAGTGTTAGAAGAAGAATTAAATTACATTCTCGATATGGGGATTAATTGCCGTTTCGGCGAAGAAATAACCAGCATGAAATCGGTGCTGCAAGAAGGCTATGACGCCGTTTTTGTCGGTACCGGTGCGCCTCTGGGCAAATGGCTGGATTTGCCGGGTCACGAAGAAGCGAGTGAGAATATTCATACCGGTATTGAGTGGCTTGCCAGCGTCGCCTTCGAGCATGTCTCTTCCATCGGCAAGAAAGTTATCGTATTGGGCGGCGGTAACACAGCGATGGATTGTTGCCGAACTTCGAGACGCATAGGCGGCGAAGATGTTTCGGTTGTGGTTCGCAGTGGATTCGACGAGATGAAGGCCTCGTCATGGGAAATAGAAGACGCAATGAATGAGGACATTCCAATCCTCAATTTCCATGTACCCAAACGATATGTGATTGAAGATGGCAAACTTGTCGGCATGGAATTTGAGAAAGTTCGGAAAGAAATTGATAGCAAAGGAAGGCGACAGCTAATCCCCACCTCAGAAGAACCAGTAATAATCCCTTGCGACGATGTGCTGTGCGCAATTGGCCAGGAAAACAGTTTCCCTTGGGTTGAGCGCGACCTCGGCATTGAATTTGACAAATGGGAAGTTCCCGTTCTAAACAAGACCACTTTTCAGTCCACTCACGAAAAAGTATTTTTTGGCGGTGACGCCGCTCTCGGGCCCGATAACATCATCACCGCAGTAGCCCATGGACATGATGCCGCCGTTTCAATTCATTTGTTCTGTGAAAATCAAGATATAACAAAGCGACCCGATCCTTTAACAAATCTTAGTAGCCAGAAGATGGGCATTCACCAATGGTCCTATGGCAATGATATTAGTGCCGATGTCAGATTCGCCGTTCCACACGCCAACAAAGAACAAACCCTGAATGACATAAATGTAGAAGTTGAACTCGGATTCGATGAACAACTGGCCTTTAAAGAAACCAAGCGATGCCTGAATTGCGATGTGCAAACCGTGTTTAGCGAAAAGTTGTGCATCGAGTGTGACGCCTGTGTCGATATTTGTCCCACCGACTGTATTACTTTTACGCAAAATAACGAAGAAGCCGAGTTACGTCAAAATTTGCTGGCCCCGGCCGAGAATCCTGATCAGGATATCTATGTCTCGGGTTCTCTTAAGACCAAGCGGATCATGGCAAAGAATGAAGACTTGTGCCTGCACTGCGGGCTTTGTGCTGAACGCTGCCCTACCAATGCCTGGGATATGCAAAAGTATTTGTTTAACACTGCCAAGGCCGTTGATACATGCCAGAGTTAATTAAGACCTCCAAGGTTAGTACCATTACCAAGATCAATGATTTTGTGGTTAAGTTTTCTAACGTCAATGGGTCTGGTTCTGCCAGTGCCAATAGTATGTTTGCGAAGGCCGTGTTCCGCATGGGAATTCCGATCAGCCCGCATAATATTTTCCCCTCAAATATTCAAGGGCTTCCAACCTGGTACGAAGTGAGAATTAGCCAAGACGGATACCTGGGCCGACGAGAGGGCGTGGACTTAATGGTGGCAATGAACGAGCAGACCATTAAGAAAGACATCGACGCTGTAGTTCCCGGAGGATATGTTCTTTACAATTCATCCAAAGCATTAGCCAATGAATTAATTCGCGATGATATTAATTATCTGCCGATCCCGTTAATGGATATTTGCTTACGCGAATTTGAAAGCCCAACCAAACGACAGCTTTTCAAAAACATTGTCTATGTCGGCGCCCTGGCGGCATTTTTGAATATTGATTTTAAGGTGCTTGCCACTATGGTGAGCGAGCAATTCCGCGGCAAAGAAAAACTCATCCCTCCCAATATTCACGCCCTCGAACTAGGCCATCATTATGCGAGCGACAATTTTTCTTGTCCTATAGGCCTGCGGCTGGAAAAAAGCAATAAGAATAAAAACAAAATCCTTATGGACGGGAACACTGCGATTGGTCTTGGTTGTGTTTATGGCGGCGCGACAATTGCATCATGGTACCCTCTTACACCGTCGACTTCCGTGGTGGATAGTTTTGGCAAGTACTGCAAACGCCTTCGAATTGATCCAGGTACCGGTAAAAAGAAATACTCTATCGTTCAGGCCGAAGATGAATTAGCGGCAATAGGCATAGCGATAGGCGCTGGATGGAACGGTGCTCGAGCATTTACTGCAACCAGCGGACCCGGCATATCTTTGATGCAGGAATTTCTGGGGCTTGCTTATTTTTCTGAAGTACCTGTTGTGCTATTCAATATTCAAAGAGTAGGACCTTCTACCGGAATGCCAACTCGCAGCCAGCAAGGCGATTTACTCTGTTGTGCCTATGCATCCCATGGGGACAGTAAACATGTTCTGCTATTTCCATCGACCCCGAAAGAATGCTTTGAAGATGCGGCGGACGCATTCGATCTCGCAGACCGCTTGCAAACCCCGATAATCGTGATGAGTGATCTCGAATTAGGCATGAACGAGCAGATTTGCGAGCCCATGTCATGGGACGATAATCGGGAATATGATCGGGGTAAAGTTTTAAACGCGCAGCAGTTGGAAGAAATTGAGAAATTTGGCCGCTACCTGGATTCAGATGGCGATGGCATTCCCTATCGCACCTATCCGGGAACTCATCCGACTAAAGGCAGCTACTTCACCCGAGGCAGTTCACACGATGCCTACGCCGCCTATACAGAAGATGGGTCCGTGTATGCCGAAGTGATGGATAGACTCTTGGTGAAGTTCAAAACCGCACTGAATTACTTGCCTCAACCAGAAGTTTCCAAGCCCTCGAAGAATAAGCTAGGAATGATTTTTTTGGGAACCACGGCGACCGCGATACAGGAAACGTTGGACAGCCTTGGTAAAAAAGGCATTACATTGGACACCATGCGAATCAGAGCCTTCCCTTTTCACGACTGCGTTGCAGACTTTATTCAGAGCCACGATCTGACTTATGTCGTTGAACAAAATCGAGATGCTCAATTGAAGAGCCTGTTAAAAATAGAGTGTAATGCGAATGAAGAAAAAATGTACTCCATTCTCAGTTATGACGGAGTATTGCCTACCGCAAAACACATTGAACAAGCGATATTGGATTCCATGCAGCAGCTGGAAGCGAGCGATGAAGTGCCGGCGTAACTAACTCCGACCTAAATACAGAGTAAACAGATACCGAATCGAGAAACCATGAGCTATATAAGCAAGCCAAAATTCAAGCATCCTCAATTGCGAACCAATGATATTGGTTTGACGCGGCGAGATTATGAAGGAACCTTGACCACTCTCTGTGCCGGCTGCGGACACGATTCAATCAGTGCAGCGATAATTCAGGCCGCCGCTGAAATGTCACTGGAACCTCATCGAGTAGCTAAAATATCAGGCATCGGCTGCTCCTCGAAAATACCTTCCTATTTTCTCAGCAAAGCCCACGGCTTCAATTCCGTACACGGGCGTATGCCCTCGGTTGCAACCGGCGCGAATATTGCCAACAAAGAACTTTCTTATATTGGCATTTCAGGCGATGGTGACAGCGCATCAATTGGCCTCGGTCAGTTTTGTCATATTGTTCGAAGAAGAGTCAACATGCTCTACATCGTCGCGAACAATGGCACCTACGGTTTAACCAAGGGCCAACTGTCAGCAACTGCCGACCTTGGCTCGAAAACAAAATCCGGCGAAGAGAGTCAGTTCGACAATATCGATATGGCGACTCTGGCTATAGAATTAGGTGCCAGCTTCGTCGCGCGAAGCTTTTCCGGTGATAAGAAACAACTCGTGCCACTGATACAGGCGGGACTAAGCCATAAGGGCTTTGCATTTATTGATGTCATTTCTCCCTGTGTAACCTTTAACAATACCGACCTCTCAAGCCATGGTTATAAGAATACCTGGGAAAATTATATTGCATTGAGCGACATCGATTTCGTTCCCGAAGTGTTTCGGATCGCCAAGTAAAAGTCTGGTGGAAATGGAGGCCCCATCCCTCGCCGCGGTAGCGCGTTC
>JABMOK010000038.1 GCA_013204155.1 Pseudohongiella sp.
CAAGAGCACCACTCTTGGTTAGGGGAGGGTGAGACCCCTCGCGGTTCGACGAGCGCGTAGCGCGAAGGACAGCTGGAAGCTGCCCGCAGGGAGAGGAATTTACCTTAGGTAAATTACGAATCACCAGCGCGTAGCGCGAAGCACGGCTGCAAGCCGCCCGCAGGGCGAGGAATTTATCTAAGATAAATTCTGAGTGAATCCCTCCCTCTTCACCGATATACGATTACAGAGTGCCATCAGCAACTACGCTCTCCTCACCGCCAATTTAAGCCACTCTTTTTGAATCTACGAATAAACCAACCGAGAGCACCGCTCTTGATTAAGGGAGGGTGAGACCCCTCCCTCTTCACCGATATACGATTACAGAGTGCCATCAGCAGCTACGCTCCCCTCCATCCCCAAAAAGACCATCTCCCATCACAGCGAGCCCACCAGAGTTTGCATAGCTTCCGCGCTGTTGTACTATCCCTCGAGCACTTCACACCAATAAGCCAGGGGGCCACATGATTGCAAGAATTTCTCTCAAAACCAGTATTACACTGATATTTATCTTGCTGGCCTACGGCGTCCATGCACAGGACTGGCCAAGTTATGGCGGCGACAATGGCTCCCGAAAGTACTCTGCACTGGATCAGATTAATGCCGCGAACGTAAGCCAACTGGAAACCGCCTGGGTTTGGGATAGCGTCGACAATGCCACGGTTGCGGATAACCTGCGGCAGGAAAATTTCCGCGCCATGCCTGCTGGATTCAAGGCAACTCCAATCGTGATTGATGGGGTGATGTACATTCCTACTTCTTTTGGTCGAGTTGTCGCGCTGGATGCAGCTTCCGGCGAGCAGAAATGGGTGTTCGATACTGAAGCCTGGCAGGCTGGCCGACCGGCGAATTTAGGCTATAACTCTCGGGGAGTGGGTTATTGGGAGAAAGGCGATACGAAAAGAATCTTCTACGCGACTAACGACTCCTATCTTTGGTCAATTGATGTCGAGACCGGTCAGCCCGATTCGAATTTCGGCGCCCAGGGGAAAGTAGATCTGACCCTGGGTCTTGGCAGAGAGATAGATCGTCGTCAATACGGTGTGGTTGCACCTCCGTTAGTCAGCAACGATATGGTTATTGTTAATTCAATCATCAACGATGGACCTCGGACCAAAGAAATGCCACCGGGTCATGTGCGTGGTTTTAATCCGCTTACTGGCGAAATCGAATGGATCTTTCATACCATTCCCCAGGCCGGCGAGTTTGGTAACGAGACCTGGGAAGACGGCTCATGGGAATATACCGGCAATACTAATTCCTGGACCATCATGAGTGCAGACGATGAATTGGGAATTGCCTATATTCCTATCGGAACTCCGACTAACGATTGGTTTGGCGGTCAGCGCAAAGGCGACAATCTATTTGCTGAAAGCCTGGTTGCCATCGAAATTGCCACTGGCAAGCGGCTATGGCATTTTCAGATGGTTCATCACGGATTATGGGATTATGACCTTCCCGCCGCACCGACACTGGTCGATATCACCGTAGATGGTCGGCCAATCAAAGCGGTGGCGCAGATTTCAAAGCAAGGTTTTACCTATGTGTTTGATCGAATAAGCGGTGAGCCTGTATGGCCTATCGAGGAGCGTGCTGTCCCGCAGAGCAGCGTGCCAGGTGAAACTGTATCGGCAACCCAGCCATTCCCCACCAAACCCGCGCCGTTCGCGCAGCAGGGTATTTCTGATGAAACTCTGATCGATTTCACCCCGCAGTTGAGAAGAGAAGCCTTGCAGAATATCGAGTCCTTCGACTACGGCACAGTGTTTACTCCACCCTCCTTGCGCGGAACCATCAACCTCCCGGGCTGGGGTGGTGGCGGCTGGTGGACGGGGGCTTCTTTCGATCCTGAAACCGGATTTTTTTATGTTCCGTCCGCGGCAATTCCCATCGTTTCGCAGTTGGTTGATGCCGATCCGGAAAAGTCCAATTTGCAATACACACGAGGTGGCACGCAAAATATAGGAGGTCCCCAGGGACTGCCGTTGACCAAGCCTCCCTACGGTCGAATTACCGCGATCAACCTTAATACCGGCGATCATGAATGGATGGTTCCTCATGGCGAAGGCATCAGGCAAAAAATCATCGATATGGGGATTCTGGACCCAGGCCCTGTGGGCGGCCCAAGCCGGACCGGGCCAGTGTTGACCAAGACCTTACTGTTCATCGCCCAATCAGACAATGGAAGAGATGTACTGCGGGCCTATGACAAGGCCAACGGTGAAATCGTGCATGAAATTGAGTTACCGCTGCCCCCTTCGGCGACCCCGATGACGTACGCGGTGGGTAATAAGCAGTATCTATCCTTAGCCGTTGGTGGCGGGCAGGACTCCAGGGTAATAACGCTGGCGCTTCCCTAAGCACCTGACAGCTATCGAGGCAGGAGTTGGAGCAGCGCTCCGGCCTCGTTAGTACCAGCGGCCGCGGGTTTTTCAGAGGCTAATCAAAGCCACGCTCTGGGGCTGCTCAATTGAGCGGTAGGAATTTTGCTTCTTTTAGCGGGATAATCGCGGCATATTTTCTCATAATCCGCCGCTGCGCCAGCCTCTGTATATGCTATGATACTTTCTGGTAACTCTTGTCGGTCCCCGCGCAATGATAGGTTATAAACCCCGCCAGGCCCGGAAGGGAGCAACGGTAGTAGCTGACTCATGTGCCGTGGTGTGGCTGGCAAGAGCTGCCTCCATCAATCAGCTAAAAGAAACTGTATTCGCTGACAAGATTTTTTCTTAATACGCAGTACACAGACGAAGACACGAAATGAGCTATCAAGTACTTGCCAGAAAATGGCGACCTAGTAACTTTACTCAAGTAGCAGGTCAGGCTCATGTTCTTAAATCCCTCATCAATGCCCTGGATAACCAACGCTTACATCACGCTTATTTATTCACCGGAACCCGCGGCGTTGGCAAAACTACATTAGCCCGAATTCTGGCGAAATGTCTGAATTGTGAATTAGGTGTTAGCTCGACGCCCTGTGATAAATGTGATTCCTGTGTCGAAATAAATGAAGGTCGATTTATCGACTTGATGGAAGTTGATGCTGCGTCCAGAACAAAAGTCGAAGATACTCGCGAGCTGCTAGATAATGTTCAGTACTCGCCTTCTAGGGGCAGATACAAGGTTTACTTGATCGACGAAGTACACATGCTTTCAAACCATAGTTTTAATGCTCTGTTGAAAACTCTGGAAGAACCACCTCCGCACGTAAAGTTTTTGTTTGCCACAACAGACCCGCAGAAATTACCAATAACCATACTGTCGAGATGTTTGCAGTTCAATCTCAAGAACTTAAATCCACAACTGATAAGTGAGTATCTCGAGTCGGTATTAAAACAAGAAAAGATTGAATTTGAGGAGCAGGCACTTTGGCAAATTGCCGCCGCCGCTTCAGGAAGTATGCGAGACGCACTAACGCTGGTAGATCAAGCAATTTCATATTGTCAGGGTAATGTGAATGCTAGTGGTGTCATTGAAATGTTAGGCATCCCTCCGCAGCAACAGGTTTACGAATTATTGAAAGGCATGGCGTCCCGAAGCGTGCAGAGCATTCTGGCACTGATTCATGAGATAGCCGATCAAACGCCTGATTATGGCCGCACATTGGATAGCTTGTTGTCTGCTTTGCATCGAATTGCCATAGCGCAGGTAGAACCTAAGGCCGTTGATAATAGCTACGGTGATAGCGCTCAAATACAGGAATTGGCGGCCTTGCTTAGCGCCGAAGACGTTCAGTTATACTACCAAATGGGATTGAAGGGGCGGGAGGACCTTCGCCTGTCAAGCGAGGTGCGAACAGCATTCGAAATGCTTTTAATCAGGATGCTGGTTTTTTCGCCAAGTTATGTTCCTCTAAATCAGGGTGATGTCGAGAATACTGCTGATGCAGAGTTGCAGTCCATAGATCGAGACGCTGAAGGGAGCAAGTCTGCTGAGATTACAGAAAATGATTTGAGTCCGGAGCCTGAAAAAAAAAAGATAACAATCATCCCTGAGCCCTTAGCCGAACTGGCTACAGAGCCAGTCGAATCAGAAATGCCTCAGCTGAGCGCCGTAAAAGAACAGGATGCAGAAAAAAAGCCGCTAACCGCTCCCGCTGAAAATAGCAGTGGAATCACGCCAGAGTCACTTAACCCTGAGCATTGGATTAAAATTTATCCGCAGTTGGTGATTAGCGGAATTGCAGCAAATGTTCTCGCCAACTCAGAATTCATAAAATCGGATAGCTCAAATCTCTATTTCGTTCTGAGCAAAGCGCAAAGCGCGGTTTACAGCGAAGATTTGTTGCCGAAATTATCCCAGGCAGTTAGCGATTATTTTACTACTGATCTGACTGTGCATATTGAAATAGGTGAAACTAAAAATGAGACACCCGCGATGTTAAGTCAAAGGTTGAAACAGGAGCGTCATACTGAAATGGTGAATGAATTTGAGCAGGACGAAAATGTCCAACAGCTACTCAAACATTTTTCCGGCACTCTGGCTAAAGAATCCATCGCTCCACTGAAAGACTGAGGAAATCCATGACCGACCTTAACGAGTTAATGAAACAGGCTAAGCTAATGCAGGAGCAATTCCAGAAAGCTCAGCAAGACTTGGTAAAAATAATTATTGAGGGGGAGTCGGGTGCCGGTTTGGTTAAAATAGCAATGAATGGCAAGCATGATGTAGTCAAGGTGACTCTCGATAGTTCATTGATGAGCGAAGAGAAAGAAGTAATTGAGGATTTGATTGCCGCTGCTATCAATGATGCGGTGCGCAAAATTGAAGAGAAGAATAAGGACGCTCTCGGCGGCATGACCAGCGGAATGAAGATGCCTGATGGCTTTAAGCTCCCGTTTTAGGAACAGAATGTGAACTCAAGTCCATTAATAGACCAACTTATAGAAGCATTTCGATGTCTGCCGGGTGTGGGGCCAAAATCGGCTCAGCGTATGAGCCTGCATTTACTAGAGCGTAATCGTCTCGGCGGAGAGAATTTGAGTAAGTCTTTGGCCGTGGCACTAAAAGAAGTTGGAAACTGCTCGCTTTGCCGTACCCTCACCGAAGAGCAGACCTGCAGGATATGCTTGAGCGCATCAAGAAATCATAAGATTTGTTGCGTGGTGGAATCACCGGCTGATATTTTCGCTATTGAACAGTCTGGGAGTTATCGCGGAATCTATTTTGTATTGATGGGGCATCTTTCCCCTATCGATGGAATTGGGCCAGAGCAGTTAGGTATAAGCCAGCTTTTGGACAAGGTTCAAAAGGAATCAACGGAAGAAGTTATTGTTGCCTGTAACTCGACCGTCGAAGGAGATGCAACGGCTTACTATATTGCTGAGCAGCTAAAATCATTACCATTGACAGTATCCAGAATTGCGCACGGGGTGCCCGTTGGGGGGGAGTTAGAATTTGTCGACGGGAGCACGCTTGCTCATGCATTCCTCGGCCGTAAACCAATGGACAACTCTTGAGCATGATAAATAACGCCGACGGCATGGCCATTCACTATGTCGATGATACCGCTGCATTCAATAGCCTCTGCGACCAGTGGCGAAACACAGAATATTTAGCAATAGATACCGAATTCGTCAGAACCAGCACCTTCTATCCTATAATAGGTTTATTACAAATCGCGGATGAGACTAGCTGTTATCTGGTCGACCCATTGAAAATTGACGACTGGTCGGCATTTTCGGATTTGTTAGTAAACTCTCAATGCTGCTTTGTGATTCATTCCTGTAGTGAAGACTTAAATCTACTACAGATATTTCTAGGCTGTCTTCCTGCCAAGCTGTTTGATACACAGTTGGCTGCCGCTTTTCTGGGCATGGGTCTTAGCGTGAGTTATCAGGCACTGGTCAGTGAACTTCTCGGGATTGGTGTTGCGAAAGACGAAACTCGATCAGATTGGACAAAGAGGCCGCTAACTGAGGCACAGATACTTTATGCGGCAACGGATGTGCGTTACTTATTGCAGGTACAGGGCATCCTGAAAAATCGGCTTATCGAGAAAGGCATGTTGCAGTGGTTCGAAGCCGAATGTGAGCGCCAGAAAACAAGCGCAGCAGGTAGCGAGGTTGAGAAACATTGGGAATCTTTTTATATAGGACTCAGTAACGCCTGGAAATTGGATGATCCAGGGTTGATTCTACTGCAAAGACTTTGTTATTGGAGAGAGCAAGAAGCCAGAACAAAAAACAAGCCCAGAAACTGGATAGTTAAAGATAATGAACTATTAAAATTAGCTAATGATCTATCTCAGACTGAAAAGATCTCTTTGGATGCAGTGATGGCTGTGCAGGAAGTAGATAGACGATTTTTATCACGCTATGGAAATGAACTGCTTCACCTGCTCGTAACAACAGAATCTGGTTTAGAACGTATTAATCGTGATCTATTAAATAAACCTCTCAGTGCAGCACTAAGAAAGAAGCTCAAGCAGTGCCAGAAAATCGTCAGCATAAAGGCCGAAGAATTGGAGATGGCGCCAGAACTATTAGGCAGAAAGAAGCAGCTGCTCGAACTTTTTCGGGATTATGAGAGAGCAGGCCAGATAGAATGGACAGGTGAATTCTCTGGATGGCGTCGACATATCCTGGAAGCGGAATTTCTGCTTATCATGTCAGGTGAAGTTTGATATGAAGAATGAGGACAGCAATCTTGAAAAATTTTGGGAAAAGCCCCTTTCGGAGCTTGATGCTCAGGAGTGGGAGCTTCTCTGCGATGGCTGTGGCCGATGTTGCCTGAAAAAGTTTGCTGATGATGCGAGCGAAGAGATTTTTTACACGAGAATTGTGTGTCGTTACTTCGAACAAGACTCACATCGCTGCTGTTGTTATGAGGAAAGGACAAAGCGAGTACCCGAATGCCTGGATGTGAAGAAGATGGACATGCAGTTTGTCAACTGGATGCCCGATACTTGTGCCTACCGGTTACGCTTTCAGGATAAGGACTTATTCGACTGGCATCCTCTGCTGGCGGGTTCGAGGGAAAAAATGGAAAGTGAGAATATTGCCATCACCGGCAAGGTTATTTCCGAGGAATATGTACATCCCGAGGGTTTTGAGGAGCATATTATTCGGTGGGTTAAAGCCTGATGGAATCTGCGGTAAACAACTATTGGGTTTTCTGGCTCGTCTACTTATTGGCGGCTAGCGTTTTTTACGGGATTTTCTGGAAAATCACCCGCTTCCTCGGAGCAGGCTGGCTAGCCTATATGCTCAGGGGAGTAAGCGCCGCCCTTATTTTGACCCCCTGGTATACCAATTCCGCCGATGGCGTGCTGGCGCCAGCACTGATGATAGTGATGCTCGATGGCATTACGATTGGTAGCGCGGCGGCTGTTCGCTCCATCGTGCCGCTAATATTAGCGGTCATGTTATCGCTTATCGTGGCAGGGCTGTTGTTATTCTTGAATAAATATATAAACAATAAAATCAATGATAACAAATAGATAAGAAGAGAACTTAAAGCAAATAAAAGAATACTGCTATTTATTGGCTTCCCCCGAGGCCAATTTTCTGCTTGAATTTGCCCTCCTGATTCAAGTACTAACAGTAAAATTTCACTTCAAAACAATAGCTTGGCAATAAGAGGTTCCCTATGACTGGCCATTTCAGTTCTTTGGTTATAATCATGTTACTCGTAGGTACAGCGGGCGGCGTTATCAATTACTATTCATTTTCACCGAAGCAAAATTTGGATACGGGTCTGCTGAGGCGATGCATCATGCTGGGTGTGCTCATCACATTTCTGGTTCCCTTTGTGCTCAGTGTCTTTAACAGCACATTGATTGTGGACAGCGAGGGAGACCCTGCAAATCTGTTGAACTACGTGGCAATTTGCCTTGCGGTGGCGATTTCGCCGCGTTTTTTCATGACTAATGTGTCAGAGAATATTTTGGCAAAAGCGCAGGCCAGCAGCGATAAAGTGGATTTGTTGCAATATCAATTGAAACAATTGCAAGACGAATTGTTGCCTCTGATTGATACTGAGACAGAAGACGATTTTGCGGCCGATATGCTTGGAAGTGACGTCGCAGACCCGAATGAGCTCGATTCAACTTCTTCAAAAATACTTAAAGCACTTGGCTGCGGACGTTTCATCTACCGCTCCTTGCCGGGACTTTGTCGAGAAGCCGATACCGATGAATCTACGATGGTTAAAACCCTGGGATTTCTTACCCTTAAATCGCTCGCGGGGAGAGTCGGGGGAAGGAAGGGAGTCAGATGGTACATCACCGAGCGAGGCCGGAAGTTCATCGAAGTTAGCGCATAAGCCCTGATCCTAAGTTTTAACCAGTCGCCTTTAAAGCAGGGGCAATTCCTTGCCCCTTGCGTTTTATCTCCATCTTTCGTGAATAAGACACAGCGGATTTTTCTGTATTAATGAAAGCCCGCTGTTTACAATATGCCCAAAAAACAGGTAGTGGAATTAAAGTGATGAACTTTACCGGAACAGAAGAATACGTAGCCACAAAGGAACTTCAGATGGCGGTGAATGCGGCTATCAAACTGCAAAAGCCTCTTTTAATTAAAGGCGAGCCGGGCACTGGAAAAACCATGCTCGCGGAACAGATAGCTAAATCGCTGGATCTACCACTTCTGCAATGGCACATCAAATCCACCACCAAGGCACAGCAGGGGCTCTATGAATACGACGCAGTATCGAGATTGCGGGATTCCCAGCTTGGAGACGAGAAGGTTCACGACATCTC
>JABMOK010000039.1 GCA_013204155.1 Pseudohongiella sp.
ATTTTTCGGCGCCGGATAGCCAGTTCGACAATCAGTGCTGCTGGTCGAACGCCTACGTACCGGTGACAGTTAAACCTTAAGTTCAAGCAAACTCTACTTTGTAGGGGACGACGCCCCGGGCCAATACTAGTTGACCCGGGGCGTTTGTCGTTTTGGGGACTGACTATTTCCTAATAAATAAACCATTTCCTAATAAATAAACCATGGGAGACAAATCGCGTTTTTTCGATTTGGAGAGTGTCATCGTTTTAAAGTCGCATTGATCTATAAACGAGGCCTGTCGCCTAATGTTTTTTGAATTTTACAGTTGTTAACTATTTCGATCCAAATTGCGTCTAAGCGTAATTGACTACAGCTATGGGATTCTCAACTCTTGAACAAAACAAACGAAGCGACAGTTTTTGTATTCCTCTGCATCGGATTCTCCTGGGCATGTTGGATTCCTCTGGTTTTTGCGTATCGATCGGGTGCCACGGAGCTAGGTGAGATGTCGCCAATAACCTTGGCGCTATGGTTGCTGGGTAGCTGGATGCCAAGCCTGTTGGCGCTGTTTCTGACCTGGCTACATGATGGCTATGCAGGGATCAAAATAATAGGAAAGAATTTAATTGCTCAGAACAGGCGACTTAGCGGATATCTTGTTGCGCTGGGTATACCGAGTTTAATCTGGATTTTTTCACTGTTGCTGGTCGTACGCGATCCTGAGTTCGCCTTCCCTTTAGTCGATCCCGCCCGCTGGATGTTCATTCCTATAGGATTTTTGGCGGCCATTCCCTTTGGCCCACTGGGAGAAGAATTGGGATGGCGAGGTTACTTGCAGCCGCGACTTCTCTCTAAATTGAATCCAGTTCTGGCCGGCGTGATAATCGGCGCTATTTGGACGGTTTGGCATATTCCACTGTTCTGGGCGCCCGCTGGAAGCAGTCTGAGTGGCGGTGATGTAACTCTTTCTGCTGTTGCGGAGTATGGTTTCATACTGATTGTTCTTTCTGTCGTTCTGGTCAATATTTCACAGCACTATGGGCCGACTCTGCTCTTTGCTCTGCTTCTTCATACTGCCTGGAATTCTCAGCCGGTCCGGTTTCTATTCGCGCCGGTAGGTGATGAAATTTCTGAGGTCATGTCTGTCATGGAGCCTATTGCCGTTCTAGTAATAGCTATGATCTTCGGTGCTTTGTTCTTGATATGGAAGTTCAAGGAGAAACCAATTGGAAAGAAACCAATTGGACACTCATATAAATGAACCTCTAATTTAATTTTTCCATTTTGGGATTTATGTGAGTGTCCCATTTATCTTGTCCCATTTTATCTCACCATTGATTCCATTTACCTGTTCCACTACCACCGGTCGCGGCGTTTCCCCGCCGCGAAGGAATTCTCTGTGTGGCTGCGTGAATAACGGCGACTTACGCCCCGGGTTCCGTCCCAGTCGTAGCCATTCCAATAGAATCTTTCGCCCCGATCGTTAATAACCCAAGGCTGCTCGTAAGTGCCGCCGATTCGGACAGCGCCGCCTGACACCCGGTTCCAGGTACGGCCGTTCCAGCGATAAATGCCATATCCACCGCTCCTGCGATCCGTGCCGATCACCCAACCGTCGCCTACATCGGTTGCCGAGCCGGGCGTGCGCCGCCAGTCGCGGCCAGTCCAATGGTAGATACCATAGCTGTCATGCCCGTAACCAAGTCGCCAATTGCTGTCGTGATCTCGATCCCTGGCGTTAGCGCTCACTGAAATTACTGATAAACATAGGGCCAAAAAGAGCTTGCGGTATGAATTGAGCATTGTGTTTCCTCCATCTTTTGTAACTGGCATGAACTTTTGTTTTCATTGCCAGTACAGTGTGGGGCCGCCTGACTGAATGGAGACTGAATTGGTACGGAAGAAAAAACGCGTAAAATCAGAAAAGCAAATTGGGAAAGCAAATTTGACACCGACAAAAATGGACCTCTAACTTATTCTTTTTATTTGGGATTTATGTGGGTGTCCAATTTATCTAATTTGTTTTGGGCGAAGCAAAGCCTATTTGAATACATAGAAGTGTTTTACAATCAACGCAGACGGCATTCTTACTTGGGCTATCTGAGTCCGGCAGAATACGAGAGGCGCAATGCCCCTCACTAAGACATTCCGTTTCACTGGGGGAGGCTCACTCTGTCCCTCTCTACTACATAGTTTTTACTCAGCGTTGGGAGGTATTTTCATGTTCAAGTTCAGTCGAAGAAACCTGATGAAAACGGCAGTGGTTGCCGGTGGTGCGGCAACCCTGCCGCTGGCTCTGGGACCGCAACCCGCTCAGGCTCAAGAGTCGTCATGGGCGGCGCAAAAAAAGAAGGTTCGGGTCCGTGGCCTGGAGATGGCCTATTACGAGGCAGGCACCGGCGATCCTATCGTGTTCCTGCACGGCAATCCCACCTCTTCCTACCTGTGGCGCAATATTATTCCCTATGTGCAGCATCTCGGGCGTTGCATCGCGCCGGACCTGATTGGCATGGGTGATTCCGATCCCCTGCCAAACAGTGGCCCCGATGCTTACAAGTTCAGCGTACACCGTGACTACATATTTGAGATGCTGGAAGCGATCGGAGTGACGGAGCGGGTGACCCTGGTGATTCACGACTGGGGGTCCGGCATCGGACTGAGTTACGCCCAACGTTATACCGACCGCGTCCGTGGCATCGCGTATATGGAAGCGATCTTGAGCCCCTCCGCTTTGCCTCCCATCCCGGAGCCAACCCAGGGGGCGTTTGTCACCTTTCGCTCGCCAGCGGGTGAGGAGGCGGTGCTGCAGAACAACATCTTCGTGGAGCAGATTCTAATTGGCGGGCTGGGATATTATCTCAGTGAAGCGGATAAAGCCGAGTATCGCCGTCCCTATCTGCAATCGGGTGAGACTCGTCGACCCACATTGACCTGGCCTCGAGAGCTGCCCAGGGGAGGCAATCCGGCAGACACAGTGGATCTGGTCACCAGTTATTCCGACTGGTTCGCCGCTAGTCAGCTGCCAAAGCTGTTCATCCGTGTCAATCCAGGTGCAATTATCAGGACTGGACCGCTACTGGATTTTATTCGCGGCTTCGACAACCAACAGGAAGTGACGGTATTCGGCAGTCACTTCGTGCAGGAGATATCTCCGGATGCGATCGGCAGGGCGCTGGCCGAGTGGATGAGTTCAGGGGCGGTCTGAATCAAGGGGGTCGAATCACAGGGCTCAGAGTAACTTGATTTAGTAAGTCTCGTTTCCGGAAATCAAACTACTCTGACCTCTTTAATTTTGTTTTTTGTTTTTTGTTTAACCAGAACCAGGGGACACTAATAACTTAATAACTTAATGGCTTGTTGCTTTCTGGTTTTCTATAGCATGCAGGAGCTTAGGTTATAGATGCTTAAGTTATTAAATTATTAGTGTCCCCTTAATCTGTACTTTGGATAATCTTCAGCGGTAGTGTATCTCTAAAGAATACATGCCAGTATGTGGACGAAGAATTCTCATTAATACTGCATCCACGACAGGAGTCGAGCATGAATCTATCGAAAAAACGTCTACTGAATTTTGTCAGCGCTTGTTCACTGGCCGCGTTGACGCTTGCCAGCGGGGCGGTGGCTGCGGCGGCTGATGTCGCTGCGGCATTGGCCCATCCCGATCGGCCCACTGCAGATGCGGCGGCTGATGCAACCCGCAAGCCGGCGCAAGTGCTGGCGTTTGCAGGGCTCGAAACGGGTATGGATGTTTTCGAAATGGAAGCGGCTGGTGGCTACTACACGGAGATACTGAGTCGTTCAGTTGGCCCGAACGGCAGCGTAGTCCTGCAGGAAGCACCCGGCCTCATGAGTTTTGTTGGTGATGGCATAGATCTGCGTACGGCGAATAATCGGCTCGCCAATGTGCGGGTCAGCCTGAGCAATTTTGATGCGCTGGAAGCTGAAGATAATTCTATCGACATGGTCACCTGGATTCAGGGTCCACACGAACTGGGCTTCGCACCAGAGGGAATTAATTTAGGCGACCCAGCCGGTGCCTTTCGTGAGATCGTGCGGGTGTTGAAACCCGGTGGCGTATTGCTGGCGGTAGATCACATCGCAGAAAGCGGAACCGGACTGGAAGCAGGGAGTAGTACACATCGTGTTGCAGAAAGTGTCATCACACAAATGGCGACACAGGCTGGGCTTTCCGTCCTGCGCAGCTCAGATTTGCTTAAGAATCCAACCGATCCCCTGACTGCTCACGTATACGACGCGTCAATACGGGGTAAGACCAGTCAATTTATGGTGCTGTATAGAAAATAGGGAGAATTAAAGGGGGCGGAGGGATTAAATCTTCGTCCCCTTGTTGTTTGTGAAATTGGTTAAAAAATAATTCCTCTGCCCCCATTCTATTCTCCTAACTTCTCCTCTATGGCATGCAGCCCAGCTCCGTCAGCAGCTGAGCGGACTCGCTCAGCTGCACTTCGGGGAACAGGTGGATGCCGCTCATCAATTCGATCTGCTCCAACTTGCCCTGTAGGTCACAATAACGCTCCTGCTGAGTAAGGTCTTTTGGAAACACGAACGCCGCTATGCCCGATGACCCAACCACTACCTTAAAATACGCCGCCGGGTCTGAATCTGCTCCCATAGAAGCGGTGTTGAGAGGCTGATTGATCAGGAATAGCGGTCCGCTTATTACACGCAGCGCTTTCCCGCTGACAGCCAGCTGGTTGAGGGTTTGTTCCAATCGTAGCCAGGCTCCTCGTCTCAGGGGCGCTGGCATGGGCACCATATTGCTGAGGTTATTGAGTTCCAGCCAGTAAGGTGTGTTAGCGAAGCTGGTCATCGGTGCCAGCCGGGCCCGCTCTTTCTTCACGGAAGCCGGTTCGTTAAATCCACCGTAGGGGTTTGCTGCCGTACTGATTTCGGCTAAGGAAAAGCCGTCGGCTTCCAGTTCTGCCAGTTCATCAATGCCGTAAAACTTCTGCAGATCATCGGGCTGCCAGAATCGAGGTAATAAGGAGGCGACGCCAATAGCGTCTTTCGTGAGTCGATAGGCAACCCAGTCAGGCAGGCCCGTATCGTTGTTCAAACCAGCGGCGTACAAATTATGTACCACTATGTTTCCGCGAGTCGCGGCCAGATTCGACTCATATTGCGGACATTTTCCCTGACAATGGGAGATCGCAATGTTTTGAGCCTGCGTGCTCATTGGGAGGATCATCGACAAGAGCAGAATGAGCTGGGCTAAGTATTCCTGGATAAATGTTCTCATGTGACTCACAACACGGCTTGAAAAATTTTGCGTAGAATAGCATTTTGCATGAATTAGGAGTGGCTTTTTATCACGCTATTAGAGAGAGCTAAAGCAGCGAATTTGGGAACAGATTGAGGGCGAACAAATTGGACACCCGCAAAAATTACCCACAAAAATAAAGGGGAACAAATTGGACGCCTGCAAAAATTACCCACAAAAATAATGG
>JABMOK010000040.1 GCA_013204155.1 Pseudohongiella sp.
ATCGGCAGAGCATGGAATTGGCTTGATGAAGAAACAGTTTTTGCCCTACAGCAAAAGCGCGCCTGAAATCGCTTTGATGAAGGCATTGAAGCAGACTATGGATCCGCGGGGTATCTTGAATCCCGGGCGAATTTTTTGAACGGGATAGATTTATTTACAAATTTAATTTAACCAAAGCTTGGAGAGACAAATAGCATGACGACGAGTAATTTAGCCGGGAAAAACGTAGTAATCATTGGCGGTACCGCAGGAATAGGATTGGCGGCCGCGCAAGCTGCGGCGGCAGCGGGTGCCAAGGTGTGGGCGGCGGGACGCTCAGAGGCGCATATCGAGGAAGCCAGAAAAATTGCCAATGGCGCCTTCGAGGTCAGGCAGGCGGATACCCATGATGCTGACAGTCTCGAGGCGATCTTTAAGGAAGTGGGTAGCATTGATCATCTGGTGTCGGCGGCTATCGGAGGCGATCGCACGCTGAAACCGTTTCTCGAGCAGACCGAAGACGAATTCAAAGCCGCCTACGGAAAACTATGGGGCTATGCCAAGGCAGTTCGAACCGGAGCCCCTTATATTGCCGAGGGTGGATCTATCACGCTGGTTAGTGGCTCGCCGGCACGCAAGATCAAGCCTGCGCAATCGGCATTAAGTTGCGTCGGTGCCTCGGTTGAAAATCTGGTGCGTTGCCTCGCGGTTGAAATGGCACCGATTCGGGTGAATGTTGTGTCACCCGGTACGGTTGATACGGCGATGTTTGACTGGATGGGCGCAGAGAAGCAAGACAAGCTGAAGGCGATGACGGCTACGCATCTGATTAACAGAGCGGGCACCTCGGATGAGGTGGCTCAGGGGATTTTGTTTGTTATGGCAAACAACTTCGCCACAGGAACTACAATAGACGTAGACGGCGGCCGAATTCTTAGTTGATAAGCTGCTGCGCTTGCTGCTACGGCGTTGGACTTCACCGGGAAATGCTCACGTACTACTGTACGCTCCGCTTTCCCGGCAAAGCCCGCCTTGTAGCAGCTGTGCTCGCGACGCTTAGCAACTAAGAATACTTCTTAGTTGATAAGCTGCTGCGCTTGCTGATCCTTCGTTGAAACCTTACTCGAAGTACTCACGTACTACAGTACGCTCCGTTTTCGAGTAAGGTTTCGCCTCGACTCAGCGGCGCTCGCGACGCTTAGCAACTAAGAATTAGCCTCGATATAGATCGGGGTAAAAAATCTGGGTAAAAACCTGAATAAAGACTGGGTAAAAAATAAAATATATTGGGGAAGTGTTGGAGTTATGAGTATTGAAATTGGTGCGACGGGGTCTGCAGTGGCAGATCCTGATATGAGTTTGATTGATTCGATTTATGCGCGGCATTCGGTGCGAGGCTACCTGGATAAGGAAGTGCCGCAGGAAGTACTGAATCGGATGTTTGAGATTGCACAGCAGGCGCCGTCGAACTGCAATGTGCAGCCGTGGAAAGTGTATATTGCCAGTGGTGCGTTGAAAGACAGATTGAGAAAGGAGATGGTGGAGAAAACCGCCGCGGGTGTTCCGCCGAATCCAGATTATCCCTATCGTGTAAACTTTGAAAACGAATATCGCAAGCGTCAGGTTGAATGTGCGGTTGCCCTGTACTCAAAAATGGGCATTGGTCGTGGCGATAAGGAAGGCAGGATGCGGGCGGTATTGCGCAACTTCGAGTTTTTTGATGCGCCGTATATAGCCTTTCTTGGAATGGATCCGAGCTTTGGCACGACGGTAGCAATTGATGTGGGAATGTTTGCGCAGACGCTGATGCTAACCATGGTAGCGTTTGGGCTGCATAGCTGCCCCATGGGGACTATGCGCAACTACCCGGATATGATTCGTGAGGCCTTTGATATTGAAGATGGTACTAAAATCCTATTCGGTATAAGCTTCGGCTACGAAGATTTATCTGTTACTGCGAATGAAACCAGAACTACCAGAGACGATGTCTCTACGAACGTTGTATTTCGATCAAGTTAAACTGCGCACCAGAACTTTATAAGAAAAAATCTAATGAGTCACAAGCCTGTCATTCTTCTATACGATCTCGATAATAAGCTGGTAGATGCATGTGCTGCGCTGATTGGTCATACCGGTCTTTATACCAGTATAAATACCTATAACGAAACCAATGCCTTCGAAGCAGTGAAGCAGTACAACCGAATGTTCGGGCTGCTTACGAATAAACTGTCTTGTGTAATTACTGGCTGGAACAGTTATAAAAAACCGAGAGATCAATTTCTGTTTCGATTGCGAGCAGAAGAAAGGAGTAGTCCCTTTCGTAAATCAACTCCGGTGGTAATCATTACCGAGGATCATCCCAGGGATCTTAGGGCATTGGCACTGGATCCCATGGATGGAAATGTTGCCGCCTATTTACACGTTGACGATTTTCAACAATCAATAGAGGATACTTTGCACAAGATTGTATTTGGTGATCGTGCTCATGAGCTAAACTCCATTGCCTACGCACAATTTCTGGGCGAGGATGATTCGAACTAGTCCCGTACTATCAATGACCTAAGCAAGCCTGAGCAGTGCCAGCCGTCGGTTGACCAATTCTGGCCGGCCGTGTAGCATCGGCAGAATTTTAAAAATAAGCAGTAGCAAGACTTCAAAGGAGAGCAGGAATGAAGCGTTCAATTACAACAATATCGGCGGTGGTATTTTTCTTGATAAGCACGGCTGTCAGTGCTCAGACTTTTGTTCGATATTCACAGGATGGCGGTGATGCGCATTGGGGCATGGTCCACGATGATGGCATTTACCAGCTCGCCGACGCCCCGTACAACAGCATGGATCACACCGGCGTTATCGTACAACGCGAAGAGGTCAAGCTCGAAGCGCCAGTAGATCCAGATCTGGTATTCATGACAGCATTTAACTTTCGCAGCCATATCAGTGGCGAGCCAGCCGAGTATCCTGGCTTGTTTACCGTACCGTCCAGTTCTATCGTAGGGCCGGAAGATCCAATCGTTCGTCCGGCGGAATCTCGTAATCTGCACTACGAGGCCGAGATGGCTATTGTGGTCGGCAAGCACGCGGAGAATGTATCGGTTGAGGATGCCGCTGACTACATCTTTGGCGTGACAGCAGGCAATGACGTCAGCGAACGCGCCTGGCAGGGTGGTGACATTCAGTGGGTACGCGCCAAAGGTTCGAGAGGTTTTAACGCCGTTGGCCCGGTACTGGTGCAGGGCGCAGACTACAAAAATATACAGATTACTGGACGCCTGAACGGTGAAGTCAGACAGGAAGAAAACAGCTCCGACCTGATTTTCGGTATGGAAGAAATGCTGAGTTATATCTCTAGATATTTTACCCTCGAGCCAGGCGATATGATCTGGTCTGGCACCATGGGCAGCACCAGGGCGATGGAGCCGGGTGATGTTTATGAAGTTGAATTGTCGGGCATCGGCATATTGCGCAACACAGTGGTTCAAGGCAAATAAACTTCGATCAACTCAGGTCTTCTGTGCAAGACTCTCTGATTTTAAGAAGTGGCAAGATTGAAGAAAACCGGGAAGGGTAACCAGCCCGGTTTTTTTATGCCCGTTGAACATGAGCTGAAAACTATATATAACGTAACAGCATATAACGTGACAGCACTATTTCCTCTTGAACGATTATGTCATGCAAAAGAAATTCAGTTTGTTGCCATCCAGGTCGCGAAAATAGCCTGCATAGAAATTATCACTGCGAGCACCGGGAGCGCCTTCGTCGGTGCCACCTAACTCCATAGCTTTGGCGTAAAGTGCATCTACCTTATCGGTACTGTCTACCGCGAATGCGACCATAACACCATTGCCAACACTGGCAGGACTTCCATCGAAGGGCTTGGTTATGGAAAATCCTGGCGCGGCGGGATCGGTTGCCCAGGCGATAAAGGATTCCATTTCCATGAAGCGCTTGGCACCTATGCCTTCGAACAACTCATCATAGAATTTTGCGGCTTTTTCCAGATCGTTGCTGCCAACTGTTACATATCCAATCATCGTTCTTCCCCTTTTCGGTTTATCTCACTCATTAATTAATTTCTTTGTCCGTTAAGTTCAGTTTTTCAGCTCTTTATATCGAAAGCAATTACTTGTGTGGTCATTGACCAGACCCGCGGCTTGCATAAAAGCGTAACATATCGTGCTGCCAATAAATTTGAAACCACGTTTCTTCAAATCTTTGGACATGGCATCACTTTCGCGCGTGGTCGCAGGAACCTCGGAAAGGTCTTTGCGTTTGCCATGCAATATCTTGCCGCCGACGAATGACCAAATATATTTATCGAAACTGCCAAACTCCTGTTGCACCTGCTTGAATGCCAGGGCATTACTGCGAATAGAATACAGCTTCAGGCGATTGCGTATAAGCCCGGTATCTAAAAGTAGTATCTCGATAGTCTTGTCGGTAAACCGGGCTACCTTGTCGATGTCAAAGTTCTTGAAGCACTTGCGGTAATGATCGCGCTTTTTTAATACTGTTATCCAGCTAAGTCCCGCCTGCTGGCCTTCGAGACAGAGAAACTCAAACAATAGCCGTTCGTCATGCACAGCCACGCCCCATTCTTCATCGTGATAGGCGATATATACCGGGTCGTTTCCTGGCCACCAGCAGCGATTAGTCATAGTTTGAGCGCCGAGTTAAATTGAAGGAATACTGTATAAAAGTACAGTGACGCTTGCAAGCGTTTTTAAATGATAAACAATAACCCTGAGCAGCGCTGTGATTGCGCTTGGTTTTTTAACGACTAAGAATATCACCTTGGGATAGTCCCGTGTTTGCAAGCCGTGGGAAAGTAGCCTGGGATCAACAGAGCTGCGTCGAACCTATTGTATTTCCCGGGAATACGGCCCCTTGCCGTTGGCAATAGCAATTAATTGCAGGTGGCGAAAAGTAAGCATTGGCGCTAATTAGTTTGATGGGGGGGGGAATTAAGTTGCGCGGATATTAAAGGCCGTAGGCGCAGCGGAAATACAAAAATAGTAATTATTGCTCGCTGATTGAAAGAGAATTTGCAAAAACTCGCTCTCTAGTAATACATGTCATTAAAATAGGGATCGAAGATGCAATCTTTCTTGAAGTATAGGCAATTCAAAATGAAAGCCATGAAATTGAAACTAGTCACAATGGCTGGCTTGCTCGCTGTTTTATCCGCCTGTATGTCTACTTCGCCGCAAATTGGGCCCGATGCCAGCGCCTGGAGTGACTATCTGTCTTGGTATAAGGTGACCCCGGAGGCGGTGACTGGAGATCCGACCGGGGTTTTGGGCGCTGTGCATGACGGCAGAAATGCATTCAGGCAGATTTATGTTAACTCTGTTGGAGCGGCAGTTAATCGTGGCACCCAGGGATATCCTTATCCAGCGGGAACGATATTGCTCAAGGAGAGTTTTAGCGATGCACAGGCGCTAGCGGCTCGTCGCAATCCGGATCTGACTATCATGATCAAACTGGCAACCGGGCAGTCGCCAGCAACAGGTGATTGGGAGTATGTCATGGGTGCTGATGGGAGCCGGCGCGGCACTGGTGATTCGGGGCAGGCAGCATTCTGCAGAAATTGCCATCTGTATGCTGCGGCAACTGATTATAATTTTATCAACTCACGATTTTTTGCGAACAATCGTTAACAGCGGCGGCTAAATGCCTTGCATTGATAGATCGCTCGATTGGCAATGTCGTGTTGTCGTCTGCAGCGAAATAAAAGCACAGAAGAGTCGCTATTCTGTGTTTTTTTGCATAAATTTTCAATACCCATAGATTATCTACGGGCATAAGTTATACTTCGCGCTCACTCAGGAGCGTCAATATTTCCCTTTCCGATTCAGAGCCAGTTTTAGAAAACTCCGGTGCCATGTCCGTATTCTCAATAGCCCAATTCCGTTGGCTGTTCTTCGGTAATCTCGGGTTTTTCTTTGCCATGCAGGGACAAATGCTAACCCGTACCATACTGGCCTGGGAATTGACCGGTGAGGCGACCTCGCTTGCTTACATCAATCTGGTTGTTGCCATTCCGATGATTTTCGCCTCTCTGCTGGGTGGGGCGATTACTGACAGGGTGGAAAGGCGCCAGTTGGTTATCATTGGCCAATGTCTGATCGTGGCTAACGAAATATTCATTCTGACCCTGCTGTTGCTAGGCCAACTTCAGTTTTGGCATTTGCTGTGTACAGCCTTCGTGTCGGGCTGTGCGTTTCCCTTTATTATGCCTGCGCGGATGGCAATTACGGCAACCGTTGTAGGCCCGGCGCGCTTGCAGGCGGCAATGGCTTTGTCTGGCGGGGTAATGAATCTCAGCCGGGTGATAGGGCCAGCGGTGATGGGCCTCGTCATTGCACAATTCTCTTTTACCGGTGCCTACTTTCTCTCTATCGCGCTGTATGGCATGGCCATATTTTGTATGTTTGGTGTAAATCGCAGCCGGTCTGCCGATAATGGGCAGCCAAAGAAGCCGCTGCTTGCGGACATTGCCTATGGCTTTAGCTATATACGCGGCAACAGACCGATTCTGATTTGCCTGATGTTTGGTTTAATCCCAATGTTTTTGGCGATGCCTTTTCAAAGCCTCCTGGTGATGTTGGCGGAACAAGCCTGGGGAGTGGGGGAGAGTGGCGTTGGGATGCTAATGGCGGTCGGTGGTGTCGGTGGCGTATTGGGCGCAATCTGGATTCTGCGCAGGGGGGAAAAGTCGCAAAGACTGCATCTGATGATTGGCAGCACAGCCGCATTCGGCATTTTTCTGGCGATCTTTGTTCAGACCAGCAATTTTTATCTGGCATTCATTCCCCTGCTACTGGCGAATATGTGCATGAGTGCAAGCCAGACGGTAAATAATGCCTCTATTCAAATATTGGTTGATGACAATGTAAGAGGGCGGATGAGTAGCTTTATGATGCTTTCTTTCGCGCTGACTCCGCTTGGTGTTTTTCCAATGGCGATCGCCGCAGACCGGATTGGCGCTGCCAGTTCACTCTTCGGCGCCTGCATAATTTTGGTGATTTTTGTTGCCGTGTTTTATCTACTCAGCGCCACCTTGCGCAGTTTGGATAAGAACGTAAACGAGGCCATCGCGGCTGAAAAATCTCACACCGCCGCATCCTGAATATCCGTATCAATTCTCGGCCCCACCGGCTAGCAGAATAAATGAGCCGGCGACAATTGAGAACATCAGCAATGCGATTTCTCACCGACTCTTTTTGCGTTGTTAGGAGTTAGGAGTTAGGAGTTAGGAGTTAAAAGTTAAAAGTTAAAAGTTAAAAGTTAA
>JABMOK010000041.1 GCA_013204155.1 Pseudohongiella sp.
CCACCAGTGTTTCCTTGCGCGATCTATCCCCCTTGTACATGGCCCCCAGCTGCGGAATGGAGACATGGGACTCATCGGCTATTACCAGTCCCTCGGCCGGCAGATAGTCATACAACGTCGGTGGTGGTTGGCCCTCACCTCTACCGGACAAATAACGAGAATAGTTCTCTATCCCCGTGCAATAGCCCAACTCCTGTATCATTTCCAGATCAAATTTAGTTCGTTGCTCTAATCTTTGCGCTTCCACCAGACGGTTGTTCTGATGCAAGAACTCCAGCCGCTGCTTCAGTTCCAGTTTTATCGCATCCAGGGTTCCAAGCAACTTCTCTCGCGGCGTGACGTAGTGAGATTTTGGAAACACCGTCAAGCGAGGCACTTCCTTGATCACCTTTCCGGTTAAGGGATCAAAATGAGAGAGCTTCTCGATTTCATCGTCGAATAATTCTATACGGATCGCATTCCGTTCAGATTCCGCGGGATAGATATCGATGACATCGCCGCGCACTCGATAAGTGGCGCGCCTTAGCTCCATATCATTGCGGGTGTATTGCAAGTCAGTTAATCGCTTTATCAGGCTCCGCTGATCAATTTTATCACCGCGATCCAGATGCACCACCATCTTCAAATAGGAATTTGGATCACCCAAACCGTAAATAGCAGACACTGTGGCAACCACGATTACATCAGATCTCTCCAACAACGCCTTGGTAGCGGACAGGCGCATCTGTTCGATGTGATCATTAATCGAAGCATCTTTCTCGATATACACATCCGAGGAAGGCACATAGGCCTCGGGTTGGTAGTAGTCATAGTAGGAGACGAAATATTCGACGGCATTTTTAGGAAAGAATTCCCTGAATTCGCCGTAAAGCTGCGCCGCGAGGGTTTTATTCGGCGCCATGACCAGGGTTGGTCGTTGCATCTGCTCGATAACATTGGCGATGGTAAAGGTTTTTCCAGAACCGGTAACGCCCAGCAATGTCTGGGCATGCAGACCATCGTTCAGCCCTTCCACCAGACTGGCTATCGCGTTTGGCTGATCACCTGCGGGCTTGAAATTGGATTTTAGCTTGAATGGGCCAGCCATGAGAACTTATACCGTGTCGATGCAAACCCCCAAGATTACCTCAGAACGACACTTCAGGTGTAGCGAGTATTGACCCAATCGGCATTTCTCATTAGTATACGCGCGGTTCACAGGTATACTAACGACCTGTCGAACGTTCACTGCCCAATAGCTCAATGGTAGAGTAGGTGACTGTTAATCACTTGGTTCCAAGTTCGAGTCTTGGTTGGGCAGCCAAACAACATCGATACCCCTAGCTTCTAGGGGATATTGCGCAAACCCAGCATTCGCTGATGCGGCAAAGTGTCCGTAGAGTGGCCACCCTTAAATCAATACCGCTCCTTTGCTAGGCTGATTACAGGCTGGAGAGTTCGGCCATCTACAAATCCTGCCACGGCTTCTTCTGTAAATTCATCAGTGGTTAAGCTCAACTCAAATAATGTATAGTAGCGGGCTCAAAATTACGCCAATTCGCACACCTGGAGATCACTTATGCGGGCTATACTATTTACGATACTACTATCACTAAGCACGAATCTGATGGCGCAGGACAATCCTGTCGTTATCATGGAGACTAATAAGGGAGTGATAAAAATCGAATTATGGGCCGACAAAGCGCCTGTAAGTGTGGAAAATTTCCTCCGTTACACCGATAACAACTATTTTGATGGATTGATATTCCACCGTGTTATTCCCGGATTCATGATTCAGGGCGGCGGATTTAGTCCGGATCTCGTGCAAAAATCTACCTATGAAGAAATCAAGAACGAAGCCACGGCCGCTCTATCGAATAACCGCGGCACCCTCGCCATGGCGCGCACAAATGTCGTCGATAGCGCTACCAGCCAATTCTTCATTAATCTTGCAGACAATGATTTCCTCAATCACACCGACGAAACGCCAAGAGGATTTGGCTACGCCGTATTTGGCCAGGTCATTGAAGGGATGGACGTTGTTGATATGATTGCTGCGGTTGCTACAGGCCCCGGCAAAGGTGGCCATCAGAACGTGCCAACCGAGCCCGTGATAATTACCTCCGCGAAACGACAAGAATAAACGCATCTATGCAGGCACGCCCATTCATCAGGGAAAGACCCCTAACAAACTGCATTTGAGTGAGTGGGCTACTGCCGGATCGGCAACACCTCGTCAAACGACAAGCTATTGCTTGGCGAGCAATCCTGGGGAATCTAATCCTTGAATAAGGGTGTGATTTTGCTTGTCTCGTGCTCAGCGGCTTTATTCTCTTTGGCACTATGAATTACCCAGAGCGGATCACTGGCCTCTTCCTTGGGCTCAAAACCATCTACAGCTTCCATTAGCAGGCTGCGGATTTCCTGCAGATCGATATTCTTGCAGGCTGATCTTAGACGATTCAACAATACTTCCAATTCGTCCCAAGACAATGTTTCTTCTTCGGCGCGCATGATCTTCGGATGCATAGTTCCAGTAACTGATTCTCCAATCAGTAATTCTTCATACAGTTTTTCACCTGGTCGCAGGCCGGTATATTCGATAGCTATATCACCACGATAGGAGTTTTCATCCTTTACATCATAGCCCATCAGATGCACCATCTTCTTCGCCAGATCGATGATTCGGATGGGCTCGTGCATGTCCAATACAAAAACATCTCCACCCTTCGCCATGGAGCCTGCCTGAATAACCAGCTGCGCCGCCTCCTGCACCGTCATGAAATAACGGCTAACCTCGGGATGGGTTACGGTAACAGGGCCGCCCATACTGATTTGCCGGCGAAACAATGGAACGACTGATCCAGAAGAGCCAAGTACGTTTCCAAAGCGAACCATACTGAAACGAGTTGTACTTCCTCGTTGTGCCATTGCCTGTAAAACTTGCTCTGCGAATCTCTTGGTTGCTCCCATAAAATTCGTTGGGCGCACGGCTTTATCAGTAGAAATCAACACAAAGTTTTTAACTCCATATTTTTCGGCGGCCTGAGCTGATACTAAAGTGCCAAAAATATTGTTTTGTGCACCTTCCATAATATTCTTTTCTACCATCGGCACCTGCTTATAGGCTGCAACATGGTAAACCGTATCTACAGCAAAACCCTTGATTGTGTTTTCCATTAGCGCCTTGCTACAAACAGAACCTAGTAATGAAACAATTTCAATCTTATCCCCATTCTCAATAGTTTTGAGTCTTTCCTCTAACTCGGCTTCCAGTTCATACAGACCGAATTCAAACGAATCCAAGAGAATTAACCGGGATGGACTAATTGCCACTATCTGCCGACAGAGCTCGGATCCAATTGAACCCCCAGCCCCGGTGACCAGTACTGACTGATCAGTAATACATGCGCCAAGTAGTTCCGGGTTTGGAGGCACGATATCGCGCCCCAATAAATCTTCAATATCGATATCTCTGATTTCGTCCACCCCAACTTTGCCAGACACCATATCAAACAGGTCAGGAACAGTTTTAACATGTACGGGCAAATGTTCCAGGCGATTTAATATTTCCTTTCGCTCCGCATGGGTGGCCGAAGGTATGGCTAACAATATCTGCCGCACCGAGTAACTCTCAATCAATTCATACAGGGAATTAGGACTATAGACCCGAATGCCATGCACAGTGCTTCCAAGCATACGGTGGCTGTCGTCGACAAATGCCACGGGCAAGTATTGATCGCCGTTCTGCAGCGCTACGACCAATTGCATACCAGAGCTACCAGCGCCATAAATAATTACCGGCTCTTTGGGTCGGAAGTTTTGAATCAGGCTTTGCAACATAACTTTCGCGGCAAAACGGCTGCCCCCGATAAAAAGTAAGGCAATCATCCAGAAAATTGGCAATATGGAAAAATCTGATGCCTCGGGTGTTTGCGAGAAAAAATAAGAAGCCACCAATAAACAACTGGCAATAGTGACACCCTGCAACACCAGAAAGCCCGACTGCAATCCCATATACAGGACCAGTGCCCGATACAGTCCAATGCGGCTAAAGACCAGGATGCTTAACGCCGTTGCTACGGAGAGATAGATATAAAAAAGTTGATCCAGCGCGAAGAAGTCTTTACCTAGCAGCGCAAATGAAAAGGCCAATGCCATCACAATCATTACGCTATCAGCCACCATCAACAATATCTGCTTTACTGTGCGCGACAATGGAATCGTGTATAAATTCATAACTTCCTCTACTGTGAGTCAAATTGACTAGCGGCTGCCGTGTGACTATAACTCTTCAGTGCTACTGTCGAAATCGACACTATTACCTGCTTGCAATTTGATTGCGAGCGCTATTAACGGCGCGATACCCAGTATAGCTAAATAAACCCCAAAATCAGGCCTCTTTACCGATAACCATGCCAACGGAGCCAGCCATACACAATTTATCAATATAACCGTTATCGTCACTTTGCCGTGACTTTTATAGCGTCTTGCTGCATTTTGATAGGCATGAGAAGCGTGCCCTTCATACCAGCGTTCATTGCGCCTATAACGGCGCAACAGGGTAAAGGTAGCATCTACAATAAAAATTCCTAACATCAGCACCCAGGTCCAAACCGTCATACTACCGTGCTGCATAGAAAAAAGGGCCATCACACCAAGGCTAAAGCCGATAAAACCACTCCCTACGTCGCCCATAAAAATCTTTGCCGGTGGCCAGTTCCAGAGTAAAAATCCCGCCCCACTCGCGAATAAGGTGGCAGATAGCAGCGCCATCACGTCATCTTCACTGCTCATAACGATGAATAATGACAATACGCTTACAAAGGCTAATTCACTGACAGCAATACCATCAATTCCATCCATAAAGTTAAACAGATTCAGTAGCCACACCAGCGCAAGAACCGCGAGAATGTCCAATATCCAGAGATTGCCTATTTCAAATAGACCCAGATCGATAGCCGGCACGGCTGGCAACCACAACACTACCCAGAGCGCCGCCACAAACTGCAATGGCAGGCGCCAACGAACATGCAACTGCTTTAGATCATCGACCAAGCCAAGCAAAGCGATCAAGATGGTGGCCAACAAAGCCATGAACTCTGTATAGGGTATCAACCCCGAGGCGGTGTAATAGCTAACCACTAACAAAAACAGAAATACCAATACAATCCCTCCGGCAACGGGAATCGGCTTGGAATGTGCACTGCGACTTACCGGAATAGCAAGCAAACTGAATCGCTGAGCCAGTAGTCGGCAGAGCCCAGTGAGCAGAGCAGAAGCAACAAATAGCCCGGCCATAAGAATCAAAAGTGACATTTTCGGGGAACCCTGAGGACGGCTAATGAGTTCAGCATTATATCGGGACTGGGGAAATTTTCATTAATAAAATCAGGCACTTTCACATGATTATGAAAGTGCCTTCTATTCAGGACACTACACTAGCCATTGGTAAACAATTTTACTCGTTAACAATAACAATACGTCCTCGATTTTTCTCCACAGTGGCAGCACCGATTCCTTGCACTTCCGCCAATTCATCGACGGAGTGGAATTTTCCAAACAACTCTCTATAGGCAACGATTTCCTGCGCCTTGACCATCCCGACACCTTCCAACGCCTCGGCAATAGCCACCGCATCGGCGGTATTTATATCCAATTGAATCGACTGTTGGGTGGTGTCAGGAGCCGAATCGGCCGCCAGCGTCAATGGAGCGAACACCAAAATCAATGCGGTCATAACCGCTTTTAACCAAGCTAATCTAGTCATAGTAATTTCCTTATCGCTAATTGTTGAAAACAGCTTTGCGCTGTTCTCAAGAGTTTAGCAAAGAAATTAGTCAACGCTAGCTAGGGCCAAATTAAACTCAGCAAGCGCTTCATTTGGAGATTCCGCTTGAGTAATAGGTCTTCCGATTACCAGATAATTACTCCCATTTCGCACAGCTTCTACTGGGCCTACTATGCGCTTTTGATCGTCGCTGGCATCTTCGGGACGGCGTATCCCAGGTGTTACAAGACAAAATTCAGCAGGCAATTGAGCCCTCAACAAACGGGTTTCTGCGGCAGAACAAACCACGCCATCAAGACCTGCTTCACGACTTAGAAAGGCAAGCTTACTTACCTGCTCCTCGGCGCTTGTTTCGATCCCAATTTGCCGCAGATCTTCCTGAGCAAGGCTGGTTAGCACAGTAACCGCTATCAGTAGCGGGCGCTGATCACCGAAGCCTGCCAGAGCCTCTCTCGCCTTCTCCATCATTACCAAGCCACCCGATGCATGGACGTTCACCATCCAGACCCCCAACTCGGCAGTGACTCGTATCGCATTGGCGACAGTATTCGGAATATCGTGGAATTTTAGATCGAGAAAGACATCGAAGCCTCGCGCGATTGTCGCCCTGACTACATCCGGCCCGCAGGCGGTAAAGAGTTCCTTACCAATTTTCACATTACACAGCGCAGGATCCAGCTTATCAAGCAGCGACAGCGCCTGATCAGCCGCATTAAAATCGAGTGCAACAATTATTCTCTTAGTCACAACTTTTCATTCCTTTTTAAAAAAAGATTTCTCAGCCACCTCTGCATATCAGCTTGCCGCCACATCGTTAATAGTAGCCTTGATTTTGTCCCATTTTTTACAGCTTGGACACATCCAATAGTGGTTTCTGGATTCATAGCCGCAGTGGTTACATTGATATTCAAAATTCTTGTACAACATCCTATCAATCAATTTTTGCACGGAAGTTAAGCTTTTCTCTAAATCATCGTCAGCGGCACTTACTTGTAAACCAAGTAATTTCTGCAAACCTTCTAACGAGGGACTCTCCGCTAAAGCGCCATTCAAGAAGCCCATGGCCGCTTCATTCCCGGCGTCCTTATTTATCAAATCAAAAAGAGCGAGCACCACATTAACGTTCGAGCCCTCTGATAGCATACTCCTCAGCAATTCCTCAAAATCACACATCATGCCCATCTGTTCATAACACTCAGAAAGCGGCCCTAACAACTGACCAACAAAATCCGGACTACTACTATAAATGCGCTGCAACTGCTTAATTGCCGCTTTAAAGTTTCCCCGTCGTTGCTCAATCCTGGCGAGTAAAAACGATGCTCGGGCATTATCTCTATCGAAGCTAAATGCGCGCTTTAATTGAACTTTCGCCTTGCCGTCTTGATTCTGATCAAGCAGCAATTCGGCGAGCTCACAACAATAATGTGCGGTGGCAGCACGCAACTCAAAATCCTTCTTGAACGCTGAATTTTCCAGTAGTTGGCTTGCCGAACCTATTGCTTTTTCCCATTCCTTTTCAGTCTGGTAAATCGTAACCAGATGATGCAAAGCTTCCCATTTCGAGTTGCTGGCCTCGCCCAGAATTTCATTTAATAAGTGCTCAGCCCTGTCCAGCAAGCCAGCTGAGATATGATCGAGCGCCAGTTGCAATCGGGTGGCCTCGGAAAAGTCTTGCTCCAACCCCGGCCGTGCTAACAAAGCCTGGTGTACTTTTATAGCCTGATCAACTTTACCTCTACGTCGAAGCAAGGCGCCAAGTGCCAAATGAGTTTCAATGGTTTCGCTATTAATTTCCAACGCATCGATGAAGGTATCAATCGCCTCGTCTGGCTCATCGTTTAGCAGGTAGTTGAGCCCAACAAAATAATCCTCAAACAAATCACCGCTATCTTTATCAATGGCTCGTTTACGCGGATAGGCAAAGCGGCCCATAAGCCAGCCCGCAAAAATAGCAATCAGCAATAAAAAATAGAAACCAAGACTACCCACAACATCTATCCATTATTTTCGCGGGCCTTTTGCCGAGATTGTTCGAAGCTGCTTAAGCTCTTGCTCAGCCGCCCCTAATAGCCTCCGCAGCCGCCTGATTTCAGCACGAGACTTTAGACTACGAAAAATACCTACACCGAGCAAGAGGCCAAGGCTGCCACCTGAGACAAATGCACCTATTACCCACACAGACACCGGTTGCGACGGAAACTGCCAGCTCGCAAAGGAAATGATTACTTCGGTTGAATTGAAATAGGAGAAAGTAACGCTGACAGCGAATACCAATATCAAAAAAAAAGCTGACAACAAGCGGGTAATCTTATGCATCTAAAGGAATCATCCAGGCTAAGTCTTGTCGTAGTCTAATGCAGGTACTGGCTATCGGGAACAAATATTAACCGGAAACAAAAACGGCATAGCCCGGAAGGCTATGCCGTTTGTTTTTTAAAACGCCACACAGCTGAATCAGGCGTGATTCTCTATCAACATGCTACTGTTGACTCGATCTCGCAATTCTTTTCCTGGCTTGAAATGCGGCACATACTTCCCGCTTAACGCAACCGCCGTACCGGTTTTTGGATTTCGACCTATGCGCGGAACACGATAGTGAAGCGAAAAGCTGCCAAATCCTCTGATTTCTATCCTGCCGCCTTCAGACAAGACCTGAGACATGTATTCGATAATCGCTTTAACAGCTAACTCAACATCTTTCGATGAAAGCTGACTTTGCTTTCCCGTAATGCGATCAATAAGTTCAGATTTAGTCATCATTATCCCCTGTACTTGTACGGCGCAATCTTGTTGTAATGGGCCTTATTCGGCCAAACCAGATAATCCGGGCAGTACTATCGAAGTACCACCCGGGTAGAACTTAGCCCTTGTCCATTTGTGCTTTGATGAGATCGCCGATCGTACCTGGCGAAACATCGGCAACATCCGTTTTATGACTACTCACCGCCGCTTTTTCATCATCCATTTCGATTGCCTTCACAGACAAGCTGAGCACACGGTTCTTCCGGTCAACATTAACAATCTTAACCTCAATTTCAGCGCCTTCCGTCAAAACAGTGCGCACGTCTTCAACTTTATCGCGACTGATTTCAGAAGCACGCAATACCCCTTCAACGCCCTCACGCAGGGTCACTGTAGCAGACTTCGCGTCCAGGGCCGTAATCGTTCCCTTAACGATGCTACCCTTCTCGAACTCGCTAACATAATTCATGAATGGGTCGTCTTCCAGCTGCTTTATGCCAAGCGAAATCCGCTCACGTTCCGGGTCGATGGAAAGGATAACTGTCTCAATCTCATCACCTTTCGTGTAGGCACGTACCGCTTCTTCGCCCGGCTCTTCCCAGGAAATATCAGAAAGGTGTACCAAGCCGTCAATGTTGCCATCGAGGCCAATAAATATTCCGAAATCAGTAATCGATTTGATGCTACCGGAAATTTTGTCACCCTTCTTAAAGTTCTCGGCAAAACCGTCCCAAGGATTCTGAAAGCACTGCTTAATACCCAGAGATATTCGACGCCGTTCTTCGTCGATATCCAATACCATCACATCGACCTCATCGCCAAGTTGAACGACTTTTGACGGGTGGATATTTTTGTTGGTCCAATCCATTTCAGAGACGTGCACCAGCCCTTCCACACCTTCTTCCAACTCGGCAAAGCAACCATAATCGGTAAGATTGGTAACCACAGCCTTAACCTGAGTGTTTTCAGGATAGCGTGCTTTGATTGCCACCCACGGATCTTCACCTAATTGTTTGAGACCCAGAGAAACCCTGTTTCGCTCGCGATCGTATTTGAGAATCTTCACATCGATCTCATCGCCAACATTTACTATTTCGTTTGGATGCTTAATTCGCTTCCAGGACATATCGGTGATGTGTAGTAGACCATCTACACCACCAAGATCGACGAAGGCACCATAGTCAGTCAGGTTTTTCACAATACCTTTAACAGCCATACCTTCTTGCAGTTTTTCTAATAGCGCATCTCTTTCTTCCGTGCTTACGGATTCCAGCACAGCGCGCCTTGAAACCACAACGTTATTACGCTTGCGGTCTAGCTTGATCAATCTGAATTCGAGTAACTGGCCTTCTAAATGCAAGGTATCGCGTACTGGTCGCACATCGACCAAAGAGCCAGGAAGAAAGGCACGGATATTGTTCAAATCGACAGTAAAGCCGCCTTTCACCTTGCCATTAATAATACCGGTAACGATCTCGTTCTTTTCATGGGCCTCTTCCAATTCCATCCAGGATTCAGCTCGTTTCGCTTTCTCTCTGGATAAACGGGTTGCACCAAATCCGTCCTCAACACTTTCCAGTGCGACCTTAACTCGATTACCTACCTCCAGGGAGAAATTACCTTGCTCATCGAGAAACTCTTCTCGGGCAATAACACCTTCAGATTTGAGGCCGGCGTGGACTGTAACCCAGTCCGAATCTATCTCAATAATAGTGCCGGTAAGGATGGCACCAGGGGTCATATCTATTTCGGTTAAGCTTTGTTCAAATAGTTCTGCAAAATTTTCGCTCATTATATAATCCAATTATTTCAATGCGTTATAAGATGTATTAAATGCATATTATAACTTCTACATTCCAGTAATGCAGGGGTTATTAAAGCTAATTCTGTGGCTGCCAATTCTGGTGTTGCAACCACGGAACGGTTTTTAAAACGGTTTCCTAGCCTAACTTAGCTCTATTGCTTGTTACTACCTAAGTTGTTGCTATCCAAGCCATCATTTATCAAATCCAATACCTGAATA
>JABMOK010000042.1 GCA_013204155.1 Pseudohongiella sp.
GACGACCTCGTTTCGGCATCATGCGCGCACGCGAATTCATCATGAAGGATGCCTATTCCTTTCATGTCGATCAACAATCTCTCGATAAAACCTATCAAATAATGCATCAAACTTATTGCAATATCTTCCACCGGCTTGGTCTGGATTTTCGGCCGGTTATAGCTGATTCGGGCAATATAGGTGGCAGTACTTCTCATGAGTTTCATGTGCTTGCAGACTCGGGCGAGGATGAAATTGTATTTAGCAGCGAGAGCGAATACGCCGCAAATATTGAACTGGCCGAGGGGAAATTGGCTCCAATTGACAACGATTCAGACAAACTGCCGCAGAAAATCGTCGAGACTGGCACCGCCTTTACCATCGAAGAGGTATCCAACTGCTTGCAGATTGAGCCAACAGCCATAGTCAAGACCTTGATTGTGCATGCTGCCAACGACGCGGGAGAAAGAACTGATGAGCTGGTGGCATTGCTTTTACGTGGCGATCAGGAGCTCAACGAGACCAAGGCGCAAAAACTGGATGCTGTCGCCTCGCCGCTTGAATTCGCCAGCGACGAAATCATCGAAAAAACTATCGGCTGCAAGGTCGGCTGCATCGGACCTTACCAACTGAGCATCAAAACTATTGCGGATAGCAGTGTTAGCGACTTAAGGAATTTTGTCTGTGGCGCCAACCAAGCCGGGAAACATTTGTTAAATGCGAACTGGGATGATAATTGCAAATTTGACTTTGTCGCCGATATTCGCAAAGTTCAGGAAGGCGACCTGAGCCCGGATGGCAAGGGCACTCTGTCAATAAGACGCGGCATCGAGGTCGGACACATATTCCAGCTTGGAACAAAATACAGTCAGCCCTTAAAGGCCACTGTATTGGATGAAAATGGCAAAGCCGTCATAATGCCAATGGGTTGCTACGGAATAGGAGTAACCCGCGTAGTCGCCGCCTGCATCGAACAAAACAACGATGCGCAGGGCATTATCTGGCCCGATAATATTGCCCCTTTTCAGCTAGTCATCGTACAGATCGATGCCCACAAATCGGAGCAGGTAGTCGATGTTTCAGAAACCCTGTACTCCACCGCCCAGTCCTTAGGCTTGGAAGTACTACTGGATGATCGCGACAAGAAGACCAGCCCCGGAGTGAAGTTCGCGGATTCGGAATTAATGGGTATCACTCATCGCATCGTGGTATCGCCAAGAACTTTGGCAGATGGTGTCGTTGAGTATAAAAACAGAGTCGAGGGCGAGAAGCAGTTGATTAACAAAGATGCCATTGTTGATTTTTTGAAAACTTTCTTAAAAGCGGCTTGAACGCGGTTCTTTATCCACCTCAGCAGACTCTAATGGTCTACAGATAGCCTCATATTCGCCCTGCTCTCTGACAGGGCTAAAACGTGGGGCCTCGTCATCAGTCAGACCCTAAAATCACTTTAAAAGCGATAAAGGGAGTCGGCGAAACCACTGCTTATACCGTATACTGGCCGGAACACTGCCCGAATAAACCGCCATGTCTCTGCAATTTCTTCGCCTACAGCCCCGTCTTGCACAGATTCGCTCTGCCATCAATGAATTCCTATGGCCGGCAGACACCACGAAACTCTCTCTTTGGCAGCGAACCCTGATACGAAGTAGCCAGATTTTTATCGCCGTTGTGCGGGATCTGATCGAGGGGCAATTATCCCTTCGCGCAATGAGCCTGGTGTTCACCACAGTAATTGGTTTCTTTCCGCTGCTGGCATTGACATTCGCGGTGTTGAAGGGGCTCGGCGCCCATAACGCTCTGGAGCCCACGCTGCTCGCCCTGTTACAGCCTCTGGGTGAACGCAGCAATGAATTTACCAGCGAAATACTCAGTTATGTCGATGCCATTCAGGTGGAACTAATCGGCATTACCAGTGTGGGTCTACTGCTGTATATCGTGATGGATATGATGCGTAAGATCGAATCCTCGTTTAACTATATCTGGGCAGTTAAACAGGGCAGATCCTGGTCAAGCCGGGTCAGTGAATACCTGTTTGCCGTGATAGTCAGTCCCCTGCTTTTATTTCTCTCCATCAGTATTAGCTCTTCGGTGAACACATCACTGTTTGAACGATTCCTCGAGGGTCTGGCTTACGGTAGCCTGGTCATTGAATTCATCGCCTTTGTCACGCCGATGCTATTCATGTCTCTGGCATTTGCCTTTGCCTATGGCTTTCTACCGAATACCAAAGTGCAGTTCAGCTCCGCATTTATAGGCGGACTCGTAACAACCATCATCTGGAAATTAATGGGCTCGGTGTTTCAGGGGTTTTTCATTTCTTCGGCAAGAGAGTCGATCTACCTCGCCTTCGCCACGGCGGTGGCGGTAATGTTTTTTGCCTACATAGGCTGGTTGGTGGCATTGGTTGGAAGCAGCATAGCCTTCTACCATCAAAACCCGGCCAAGGCGCGTAGCGGTCGCGAAATGCGGAAACTCAGCATCATTCAGCAGGAAGAACTCGGCATGACCATCGCCTCGATCATCATCAATCGTTTCAATCAGGGACTGGAACCTGTCAATGAGGATGAATTGCTTACCACACTAAGTGCCAATCCGGTTGTCATCGAGTATGCTCTGCACACTCTGGAAGAAATTGGTCTAATAAGCAAAACCGACGATGAGCCAGCGCGATTTCTGCCCACCAAGTCGGTTAATGATTGTACACTGGCGGAAATTTGGAAAGCGTTACGCCGCTATGATGCCGATCCTCTGGAAGAGACTGGCTACTCGAAGGATTTAGGGAGAGTAAGGGAATTTCAGTCTCAACTCGAGCAGATTGTCGAAAGCGAACTGGGTAACAAAAAATTCATCGACTAGCCTCCTCCTCACTGGAGCAGTAGTCTATTTTATTGCCAAATCGGCAGGAGAATTTCGATGCAAGCAATCAAGATTTATCACAATCCCAACTGCTCAAAGTCTCGGGCAAGCCTCGCTTTACTGGAAGAAAATGCTATTAAGCCAGAAATAATCTACTACCTCGAAACGCCACCGACGGTTGCTGAACTCAAAGATCTGCTGCTAAAGCTGGGCATGACTATTGATGACATCCTGCGTAAATCCGAAGACGAATATGATGAACTCGGCCTGGATGATGATTCACTCAGTGAGGAGATAGTTTTCGATCTCGTCACTAAACATCCAATTTTACTGCAACGTCCTATCGTAGTAAAAGGCGATAAAGCCATCATCGGCCGGCCGCCTGAAAACGTGCTAAGCCTGCTTGGAGACTGAGGCTATGGAGCCGCCCTATATTTTAGTGCTTTATTACAGCCGCTATGGCGCCACCGAAAAAATGGCACAGCTGATTGCCCGCGGCGTCGAGCAGACAGATCGCATAGAGGCGCGGATACGAACAGTGCCGTCGGTTTCTCCGAACACTGAAGCCAGTGCGGCAGAAATTCCTGACGAGGGGGCCATTTACTGCACGCAGGAAGATCTCAGACATTGTGCCGGACTCATTATTGGCAGCCCCACTCGCTTCGGCAATATGGCGGCGGCATTGAAATATTTCATCGATCAGACTGGCGGAATTTGGGCCTCCGGTGCGTTGATCGACAAACCCGTCGCAAGCTTCACTTCGACAGCATCCCTGCATGGCGGCCAGGAGACCACCCAATTAACCATGGTTATTCCGCTGTTGCACCACGGAATGATTTATTGCGGCATCCCCTATTCGGAACCCGCGCTTAACACCACCACCAGCGGTGGCACTCCCTATGGCGCCAGCCATGTTGCCGGCGTCAATAATAAAAACCCCATCAGCGATGATGAGAGTGCACTGTGTCTGGCGCTGGGCAAACGAATGGCGGGGCTGGCTATTAAACTGGCAGCTCAATAGGATAACGGCAAAAATTGATGACTCACTCCACGGCTGTACTGCCGGCAAATATTCAGCGAACAAAAACCGCAATACTGCTGACCTATTATGCTCTGATCGCTTACTTTGCAGTCAGTGCGACAATCATATTTGACGAAATCAGATTAGCCAGCCTGGTGATTTGGTTGCTGCAGACTATTCCACTGCTGCTCTTTGCTCTGGGCCTGCACCGGGCACAACTGAGAACCTACGCCTGGTTGTGCTTTGTGGTGTTATTGTATTTTATGCACGCCGTGATGGTGGCATTCCAGGCGGAACGTTTATGGCTGGGGCTTATCGAAGTCACGCTGTGTACCGCATTGTTTGTATTGCTGATCGTATTCATTCGACAGTACAGAGTACATTATCAGGTACCGCTTTAGACCCTTACTGGCTTGACGCACGGATTTTTCTGTAGCAAGTTCACCAGCCCAGCGTTGACTTAACCAAGGGTATGCTCAGCTTTCGCTTCTGTTCCAACGAGCTTTGATCCAGTTTATCCAATATCTCCATCAGGGCAAGCAGGCTTCGCTGCGCCCTCAGCAGAATAAATTCTGCTACCGCATCGGGCAGTTCTATACCTCGCTGCTTCGCCCGTAACTGCAGTGCCAATAGTTTTCCCTTATCATCGAGTTCTTTCAATTGCAGGATTAAGCCTGACTGCAAGCGTGAGTGCAGGTCGGGCAAATCGATTGCGAGATTTTTCGGCGCTGTTTTGCCCGCGATAATGAGCCGGGCGTGGCTTTCCTTAATGCTATTGAAAGCGGTAAACAAGGCCGACTCCCAGCTTTCGTCACCCGCAATTTCATCAATATCGTCGATGCAAACCAGAGATAGCGAACTTACCCCCTGCAAAATTTCCGGGGATAGTTGGCGTTTCTCTTTCAGGGGCAAATACAGCGCACCGCTAGTCGCCATTGTTGATTCTTCTACCATTGAATCTTCTGCCGTTGATTTGTGACAAGCCGCTTGCAGAATATGCGTCAATCCTGGAGAACCTTTGCCCCAAATATAGACAAATTGTTCATCACAATCTGCCTGAAGATAATCTAGCAGCTGTTGATTTTCGGCGCTGACCAGAAAGTTTTCGAAGCGGGCATCGTCATCGAGCCCAAGACCCAGAGCTAACTGCCCAGAATTTACTACCGACATCAGCTAGCGCGTCCAACGATAGTGCAGAAGGGATGGCGGATTTGCTGAAGAATCCTGAATTGGCCGCAAATCGCGATCAAGAGCAATCTGCTCAAATAGTTGCCGACTATCGCCAAACAACCCTAGCTGGAGCTCAATACGTTCCCCGTCTAATTCGGCCGCCGTAACATTTTCCACCAGTCCAAGGCTTTGCACATAGCTCAATAACGCCGAATAGGCTGACAGGTTTTTTATACCATCAACCCTGAGCCGCACAATTTGCTGGTTTGAGGTTTCCGGAACGATGGCAAAATAGCCCGCCAATCGATTGGTAATACGATCCAGCGGCTTGTATAAATACGCCTGCAGATCTTCATCGACATCATCAAATACTTCTGTCTCATCTTGAAAAATAAATTTCCATACCCCTATCAACTCCCCACTGTCGGTGAAGTGTAGCCGACCCGACAAGATACTGTCCGCGTCATACCGCTGACTGGCATTATTAATCGCCTCCTCGTCCTGAATCCAGGCTGTATCCACTGACAAGTTTCTACGGTCCTCGAAGTCCAGTACCGGAAAGATTATCGGCAAGCCTCGCTGTTCGGCGAAATCCTGAATGACCTGTACTATGTCGGGACGCCCATCGCCCGTCAGAAAACTTCGTTCACCCGCCGCATTTTGCAATACCATCCACAGCAGAACGCTGGGCCGATTACTGTCCCACACGGGAATGTCCGCCTTGGCTAACAACTCATCGATCAGCGACGCGGCAAAATCAACATTGATATAACGCTGTTCAACGGTATAAAACGCGGCGTTGGCTGGATCGTTGCCTACCGAATTATCCTCTATTGGCAATTCCACTGGTTTAGACTCAAAGCTGATTCCCTCGACATAACTGAGGGCATTGGCAATGGCGCTCTCGATAACCGGGTTTTCCAACCAACGTTGCTCGCCGGTGACCTTTACTATCACGGCGGCCAACGCCGCAGTGACAGCCCGTTCGCGCTCGGAGTCACCTTCATTACTGACCGCTATCTGCTGGCTATACAAGCCCGTAAGCGGCAAGGCAGCGCCAGGTTGCAGCCACACGAACAAAACTGTCGCTAATATCAGGCGTTTGAGAGTGTAAAGTTTTCTTAGTGTCATCATTGGCAGCGATAATACTGTATATGGCCAGCTATGGCATAGCTTGGCAGTGCCTCCGTTTGTTTCCGTCACTCAACTAGCGCAGACGAGGGCAGGAGAACTCTCTACAAAAAGCCATTGAACTAGTCGATGTTTGAAACCAAGTCCCCTTGCTCAACAGCCAATCGATAGAACTCTTGATCCAGAGCCATTGGATAGAATCCCTGCAAGTGCTGTCAATGCAATGAGCCGAAAGCAGATTGAAGGATGGCGAGCCGTCCGAGGCAGGAAGCCGAGGCCGAGCCTACAGGGTGTATTTACGGCGTGCTGGTAACCCTTCAATCTGCGTTCGCCTCCCCCAATTCAGTGTCGAAAACTGGGACAAAACTGATTCGCTTTGGCTGGAGCGATGGCATTGACAGCGAAGTTCTTATCCAGCCCTGCAATGAGTCGCTTATTCATTGTTTTATTCACTGACGTGGGCTGTGCATCTTGATAAAATGCGCGCTTCAAATTTTTATTACGGGAAACACACAATGGCCGTCGACGATAACCAGGGCGAGTCTGGATCCACAACTAAGCCGTCTCTAAGTTATCGTGATGCCGGCGTCGATATCGATGCTGGCAATGCGCTGGTCGAGCAGATAAAAACCGTAACCCGCAAGACCAATCGGCCGGAGGTGCTCTCCGATATTGGCGGCTTTGGCGCACTGTGCGAGATTCCAGCCGGCTATGAACGACCGGTATTGGTCTCTGCCACCGATGGCGTGGGCACCA
>JABMOK010000043.1 GCA_013204155.1 Pseudohongiella sp.
CGAAAGAAGCAATTTCGAAAGAAGCAATTACGAAAGAAACAATTTCGAAACAATCAATTTCGGAACAATCAATTTCGAAAGAAGCAATTTCGAAACAATCAATTTCGAAAGAATCAGCGAAACGACAAGACTCGAAACAACAGGGCTCGAAACAGTTAGGCGCAAAACAACAGGGCTCGACACAAAAAGTTCCACTAGCCCAGCGCCGTAAGGCGCGTAGTTTAGTCTTGCAGGCTCTCTACCAATGGCTGATCGCCAATGCAGAGCCGCTGGAAATCGAATCTCAATTTCGAGAAGAAAATTCAGGCAAGATCGATTGGGATTATTTTCATGAAGTGCTTTTTGCCATTCCCAAACAGGCTTCCAGTCTTGATCAACACATCCATCCACTTTTAGACCGTAAGCCTTCCGCTCTCGATCCGGTAGAGAGAGCCTTGCTCTATCTGGGGACCTTCGAGCTTGCCCACCGTCCGGATGTGCCTTATCGAGTAGTCATCAATGAATGTGTTGAACTGGCGAAAATATTTGGTGCTACCGAGAGTCATAAATATGTCAATGGCGTGCTGGATAAGCTGGCCAGGACTTTACGCCCATTGGAACAGGCGAATCATAAAAAACAGTCTTAGTTGGAATATCCCAGGCAACGAAAGCTCCTTAAATTTTAGATCCGTAACTTTTAGATCCGCACACATGTACCAGTCAGAGTTTGAAATCATTCGTCGTTATTTCGCCGAATCAGGATTGTACTTCGATAAGTCAGGTGTTGAGCTTGGCATCGGAGACGATGCGGCTTTGTTGCAAGTGCCAGAAGATAAGCTGCTTGCTCTGTCGATGGATATATTGGTCGAGTCTGTACATTTTCCAATGTCTGCCGACCCTGGGCTCGTTGCCAACCGGGCCCTTGCGGTTAATCTCAGCGACCTGGCCGCGATGGCCGCCGAACCCTTTTGTTTCACTTTAGGTCTGGTGCTTCCCGACAATGATGAACATTGGCTGCAGGAATTTAGCCAGGGCCTGCTTCCTCTGGCGAGAAAATATAATTGTCCCTTGGTGGGCGGAGATATCACCAGGGGTCCATTGAGTATTTGTATTCAGGTTCAGGGTCTCTGTGAAAAACATCATGCTGTGCGACGATCGGGCGCTTGCGTGGGCGACAAAATTTACGTGAGTGGGACCTTGGGTGATGGTGCCATTGCACTGGCAAGTCTGGCTCAGGAATCTCATCTTGGAAAATCCTTTGCTTTCATTAGCGAAAATATTTCGGCGAACTGTCGGCAGTATTTTGAAAATGCCTATTATAAGCCCGAACCTCGCATCGAATTGGCCAGAAGAACGGCGTCCTTGCTAAGCAGCGGCATCGATATTTCCGATGGCCTATTGGGTGACCTTGGACATATTACTCAGGCCTCTGGGGTGGGCGCTAAACTCTCGGTTAACCTGTTGCCTTTTTCTGCGTCGGCAATTTGCTGCATGAGCGAGGAAAATCGATTGTTGGCGGCATTACACGGCGGCGATGATTACGAGCTTTGTTGTACGCTGCCGGCAAATAACTGTGCGCAATTTGAAGAGCAGGCGCGCCAGGCTGACACCCCAGTCACCTGTATCGGCGAAATTGTAGCGGGTAGCGGGATTGTGTATGTGGATGAAGCCGGTAATTCCTTGTCAATAGAAGCCGCCTCTTATCAGCATTTTTAAGCTACACTGCGGGGAATACCGCGTAGGGGAGTTTCTTGTCCAATGAATAAAAATGTGAAGCCAGTATGGAGTAATCCGGTACATCTCCTGGCCTTTGGCTTTGGCAGCGGCGCCTTTCCCAAGGCGCCGGGAACGGCGGGAACGGCCCTGGCTATGCTGATCTATTTGCTACTGCCACCGCTTTCCCCAATTATTTATGGCCTGGCACTGGTGATTACCTTCCTGCTGGGAATCTGGCTCTGCGGTAAAGCCGCTTCCGATCTGGGGCTGCATGATCCCGGAGGAATCGTCTGGGATGAATTTGTCGGCTACTGGATCACCATGTTTATGGCCCCCACGGGCTGGCAATGGGTTGTTTTGGGCTTTGTTCTGTTTCGCCTGCTGGATATCTTCAAACCATGGCCCATTAAGTGGGCAGATAAAGAGATCAAAGGCGGCCTCGGGATCATGCTAGATGATGTATTAGCAGGTATAATGGCCGCCCTGTGTATTCAGGCCATCGCCCTGCTTATTGCGTGACTTATAGCGTAAGCCCCGGTAGCAAAGAATGCGAGCGCAAGGAACCAAGAGGAAAGTCTGTTGACAGTTAAGTTTGTAGCATCGGCGTCGCTACCCACTCAGTGGGGCCAATTCACCATTTATGGATTCGAAGACGAAGAAACCGGCAAGGAGCATGTGGCTTTGGCCATGGGTGAAATGGATCAGGACGCGCCCTTGCTGTGCCGGGTGCATTCCGAATGTCTAACCGGTGATTGTCTCTTCAGTTTGCGTTGCGATTGTGGTTCTCAACTGCAGTGCGCCATGGAAAGTATCGGCAAGGAAGGCCGCGGTTTGATTCTGTATCTTCGACAGGAAGGCCGGGGAATTGGTCTGCTGAATAAGATCAAAGCCTATGCATTGCAGGATACCGGCGTCGATACAGTGGATGCCAATATACAGCTAGGATTCGAACCAGACAGCCGTGAGTATGAGATCTGCAAACCGATGCTGGATCATTTTTCTGTCAACAATGTTCGCTTGATGACCAATAACCCGCGCAAAGTTGAAGCGCTAAAAGCCATGGGCATCGACGTGGCCGTGGTGCCGATTCGCACCGGCTCCAATCCGCACAATGAAGGTTATCTGGCAGTTAAGGTGGATAAGCTGGGTCATATTAAATAAGCGATTACTCTATTCAACACTAATTGGTTTATTGCGTGGCCGCGAAGAAGAAAAAAATAATCGTTGATTTACTTCGCCATGGCGAGCCGGAAGGCGGCGAAGTGCTGCGCGGACGTGTGGATCATGCCCTCACCGAATTGGGTTGGGAGCAAATGCGCTTATCCGCGGGCCTTGGCAATGAGAATTCCCGAACACCCTTATCACCCGACTGGACCCATATCATTTCTTCTCCGCTTAAGCGTTGCCGTCAATTTGCGGAACAGCTCTCTGCAGGCCTGGGCATTGATCTGGCGGTAAGCGATCAATGGCAGGAGATCGACTATGGCGACTGGGATGGAATGCCACTTAGGGAATGGCGATCACAAGCCGCCGGGCAATTCAGGGAATTTCGAAAGGACCTGTCTAAACTGGCCCCACCGAATGGCGAAGACTATCTCTCATTCAGAGACAGGGTATTGGCGGCCTGGCAGGCGATCACCGAGCTTGAGGATGGCAGTCATGTACTGTTGGTAACCCACGGCGGCGTGTTGCGCGTTGTTTTGCCGACAGTATTGGGTATGGCTCTGAACAGAAGTAATCCGCTGCATATTCCCTTTGCCTGCTTGTCTCGGGTGAGTCTGGAAATTGACGAGCAGGGAATCAGCTCGAGCCTGCTTTTTCATAATGCGGCGCAATACCCTTCTAGTTAAATCTTCAAATTGGCGCGCGCCTGATCAAGCTGCTCACACATCATCCGGGCACCCTGTAATGCGCGTGGGGTATGGCGTTGCAGTAAATCGGGTGGCACGAAAAACAGATTGTCCTCGGCCACAGCGGCAAGGCTGGACCAGCGCTTCCAGTCATCAAGCCATTCTGGTCGTTCGATATCCATGCCGCTGGCGACAATGGCTTCAGGGTTTCGCACCAACACGGCTTCTACGCTGACTTTCGGTGCGACTAAATTAATATCCGCAAAGATGTTTACTCCGCCACAGAGTTCGATGATGTCATTAATCAGCTCGTTGCCGCCGGCACTAATCAGCGGTACATCCCATACCTGATAAAAGGTGCTAACTGGCGCTTTGTTTCTATATTCATTAGAAAGACTTCGCAGCGAGGCACGGAAAGTACTCGCTACTACGTTGGCAGTATCTTCGCTGCCACTTAGTGCCGACAATCTTTCGATATGGCTCGGTATGGATTCGAGGCTTTTGGGTTCGGCGATATACACGGCTATGCCCAGCGCTCTGAGTCGATTGACCGAAGCTCTTGGATTACCCGTTTGCCAGGCCACTATTAAATCGGGTCTGAGTTCCAGTATTCGTTCCATATCAAGCAAATCATGTCGGCCGACAATGGGGATGCTTTTCGCCGCCTCTGGATAATCACTGTACTCCACTACCCCGACTAGCTTATCGCCGGCGCCGGCAGCAAAAATCAATTCGGTCAGCGAGGGGGCCAGGCTTATGATACGTTCGGCGGGTTTTCTCAGGCTAATCAGCGAGCCTTCATCATCGGTGGCTTCGGCGGCAAACAGAAGCGGAGAATAAACCAGCAAAGCCATTATAAGGGCTCGCCTGACTGGAATAATGGGGCTCAATTTTTGCAGTAGTCGCAGTAATAGTAGTCGCAGCAGAAGTAGTCGCAGCATTAGTAGTCGATTCCCTTTTGCACTTTTACCCCATCATAGAAAGCATGCTTGTTCTCATTCAGCTCGGTGACAGTGTCAGCCAGTTCGATGAGCTCCTTGGAGGCGTTGCGTCCAGTGACAATCACATGTTGATCGGCTGGCCGATTTTCCAGCGCGCTTAGCACCATCTCCTTATCCAGATAGCCATAGGTCAACATATAAGTAAGCTCATCGAGAATCACCACCTTCACTTCCGGATTCGAGAGCAGGGCGGCGGCCTTTTTCCAGGTGGCTACGGCAGCTTCGATATCTTTGTCTCTGTCCTGGGTTTCCCAGGTGAAGCCGGTGTTCATGACATAGAACTCGACCAGTGGGTGATCGGCAAACAGCATCTGTTCACCGCATTCCCACTGACCCTTGATGAACTGCACGACGCCACAGCGCAATCCGTGTCCTACGCTACGGGCGAGCATGCCAAAGGCAGAGGAACTCTTGCCCTTGCCATTGCCGGTGAGCACCACTAACAGGCCTTTATCGATAGTGGCCTCAGCGATACGACCGTCGATGTATTCCTTCTTGCGTTGCATCGCCTTTTTGTGGCGCGCGTTTCTTTCTTCTGTATTGGACACGAGTTTTTCCTTCTCAATATTGTGCTGGTCATTACGGCTATTCACAGACCAGAAGCTATCTTGTTAAAAGGATTAAGGATCTTTTCTAGTGGCAGACACGAACCCGGTACCTGTTGTTATGGGATCGTCACTGCAATGGGTGTTGAATTCCTCTCCCCCGAGTTGGTAAAGCGTCGGTGTTTCCCGCTTCTAACAGTTCGATATTAGAAGTTTAACCTGATTCCTACATAGGAAGCGCGATCGGGTGATACGAAGTCAGCGACTTCCTGATAGCTGGCATTCAGTGCATTCTCGAATCGTGCGTAAATATCGAATTGTTCGGACAGCTTATAACGGGCTGTTATGTCCAAAACTTCAAAATCATCCAGGCTCACAGGAGTGCCAAATTGCTCATCGATGGCATCGCGCGATGTGCGATAGAAGGCATTAACGCTCAGCCGTTGATTGCTGCTGCGATAATTCACCCCCAGATTGGCCAGCTGTTCTGGCCGCCTTAATCGTTGCAATCCATTGGGGCGTTCGGTGTCATTGAAGGTAAGGTTTGCAGTAAGCCGCCATTGTGCGGACAGCGCAAATTCTCCTATTAGCTCCATTCCCTCTGAAGTGCTCGAACCCGTATCTTGCAGATAACCACTGTAGCCTGCCAGATCAAAAATGATGGCATCTTCCACATCCTGATCAAATACCACCAGTTCCAGACGAAGATTATCTGCGGCGAAATACTCGATGCCGTATTCGAATCCCGCGCTGCTTTCTTCGCCCAGTACAGTGCCGGCGGCGGGAGGAAAGGCATAGGGGCCGCCGTTATAGGCCACTTCGAAGAGGCTTGGTGCCCTGAACCCTGAGCCGTAACTGGTTTTCAGTTTTACTGTTGAATTTCTAAAGTCGAATAGATAGGCCGCGCTTAGGCGAGAACTGGTATGTTTCCCATAATCGCCATTATCATCCTGACGCATACCGGCGGTAAGGAAAAAGCTGTCGGAAAAATCGCTGAGATACTCTAAATAATAGCCCGCATTGTCTCGCTCCTCAGAGCCATTCTTTTCTTGCTCCAGATCGATGCCAAACACCAGGTCGAAGCCAGGAAGATTGCTGGCACTGCCAACATATTCCCAGCGGCTTAGTTCTCCATTGGAGCTAAATGCACTTACCCCCAGCGCCAAATCATCGCGATCGGTGCGTGTATTGGCATAGGAAACAGAATGAGAGAATGACTCACTCCCATAGTTCAGTGATAAGCGACTGGCCTGTTGGTCATAGATTGATTGACAGTCATAGGCCTGAGAGTAACCGGAATAACAAGCATCATACTGGGTTTCGCCCTCGACATTTCGATGCACCAATTCCAGCCTCAGGTTTTCGCTGGCATTAAAGCCCAGGCGCGTATGGTAAGCGTTATTCTGATAGCCATCCTTATCGGCGAGAATCGAGTCGCTGACACGCACATTATAGCCGCCGGTCTCAAACTCCGAGGCGCTTAGATAGAAATCCAGCACTTCGCTTGCGGCTGACAGGTCTGCAGATAATTGACGGCTGCCACGGCTGCCGCCCTGGACATCGATGTTGGTTCGCAGGCCCGGTTCGCTGGCGGCCGAGCTGATGCTGATAATTCCGCCCGCATCGGCGCCATAGCTCAGGCCCTGAGGTCCGCGCAGAATCTCAACTCGTCCGACCCCACTGCTGGGGATATGCTCAAGTGAGGTAGCGACTTGTGGACCACTTGGATCAGAAAGCCTCAGACCATCGAACAGAGTAAGAGTACGAAACCCCTCTTCGCCACGTATTCGAACCGAAGACAGGGAGCCGGCGCCGCCATTATTAGTAACGCCAATGGCGGCAGACTGACGCAACACATCGGTAAGCGAAAAATTGCCATGGGCCTGAATATCTTCTTTATCGATAATTGAAACTGAAGTGCCTATTTGTTTAACAGGCACGGGTATGCGATTGGCGATGACTACAATTTCTTGTAGGAAATTTTCCTGTTCTTGAGCAAGAACGGTAGAGCTGGCAATTACGGCTAGACTAAACGTAGCCGTTACAGATTTAAACTTTATCATTTGGATCTCCCAATGAATGCATCTGTGGTTAAACAGAAATTAATATTCATCAGGGAGGGGTCAGGTAGAAGAGCCTGATCTAAAAGCTCTGCCACTGATGTAGCCCTCCGCTGCATCAATTACAAAGTCGTTCAGGCTGGTATCGGACTTATCGAGGTCAAGAGCCTCGTTTCACCGTTGCGGGGGCAGTGTTGGAATTTAACCAACTTCCCAATTAACCAATAATATTGGTACCTGTATCAACTTATTCCATTGTTTCACTCGGGAATCAATGGAATGGGCGCAGTCTATAGACTGAAAGTCTTGTGGTCAATGGCGTCGAATGGATCGTAGGCGGAAATTAGTGGGGGACAGAGTTAGTGAAGAGAGGGTTAGTGAAGAGAGAGAGCTAGTGGAAGAGAGCGAGTGGCGAAGACGGTATTCAGCAAAAAGCTAGACCGCCTCAGACTGAATCTTGCAGTCTTTCAGTTTTTTCTTGATAGCAGCGACAATGCTGTCGCTATCCAGTTTTATCGCACTCAGCATCTCAGGAACTTTTCCATGCTCGAGGAATTCGTCGGGCAGACCGAGATTGAGTACCGGTATCTGATAGTTTGCCTGCAACAGGAATTCATTAACCGCCGAGCCGGCACCGCCTTTTACCGCGTTTTCTTCGATAGTGACGATGAGTTGATGTTCGGCGGCCATATCACCAATCAGATTTTCGTCCAGGGGTTTAACAAAACGCATATCGACGACAGTGGCGTTTAAGGAGTCCGCCGCTTTCAGTGCGGGGCCTACCATGCTGCCGAAACCGAGAATAGCAACAGACTTGCCTCGGCGTCTGACTACGCCCTTGCCAATTGGAACTGGTTCCAGCGAATGCTCGACCGCAACCCCCGGTCCCTTGCCGCGAGGATATCTTACTGCCGCCGGGCCTTGATGGTGATAGCCGGTAGAGAGTAGTTTGTGGGTTTCATTCTCGTCGCTAGGAGTCATTACCAGCATATTGGGAATGCAACGAAGATAGCTAAGATCGAAACTTCCGGCATGGGTGGGGCCATCTTCTCCGACCAAACCGGCGCGATCAATTGCAAACAGGACATTGAGATTTTGCAGTGCGACATCATGTATTAGCTGATCGTAGGCCCGTTGCAGGAAGGTAGAATAGATCGCTACCACCGGTTTCAGTCCATCGCAGGCCATGCCTGCGGCGAAGGTAACCGCGTGTTGTTCTGCGATTGCTACATCATGAAAACGATCGGGATACTGCTGAGAAAAGTCCTGCATGCCGGAGCCTTCACCCATCGCCGGTGTTACCCCTACGACCAGTTGATCCTGACTTGCAAGCTCGCAAAGCCAGTTACCGAAAACTTGTGAATAGCTAACTGCCGATTTTTTTTCCGGGGCGAAAGTTTTGCTCTCGGATCCAGCGGAAGCGAAATTTTCTGCGCCGCTATCTCTGCTAACGGTTTTTTTCGATGCATCGATCTTGCTCATCGCATGCATGCCGAAGGGATCATTTTCCGATGCCGAGTAGCCTTTTCCTTTTTGGGTCACGATATGCAGCAGTTGCGGGCCGCGCAATGTTTTAATATTGCTGAGAATTTCTACCAGACCAGAAGTGTTATGTCCGTCAATAAGACCAATGTAGTTAAACCCAATTTCTTCGAAAAGAGTGCCAGGTGACACCATTCCCTTCATATACTCTTCGGCGCGATGAATAGCCTTCGAGGCGGGGGGAATTTTTGCAAGTATGCGTTTACCACCAGTGCGGATGAAGTTGTAGGGTTTGCTCGCCCACATGCGGGCAAAATAGCTGGACAGACCGCCGATATTGTTTGAAATCGACATATTGTTATCGTTGAGAATCACCAGGATATTGTCATCCAGATGCCCCGCATGATTCAGTGCTTCGAATGCCATGCCCGCTGTCATGGCACCATCGCCGATGACGGCAATACTATGATGGTCCTGATTTTGCAATCGAGCCGCCACCATCATTCCCAAGGCGGCACTAATTGAAGTACTTGAATGTCCAACCCCAAAGGCGTCGAATTCGCTCTCGCCTCTGCTGGGAAATGCCGTCAGGCCACCGGCCTGGCGCATACTCAACATCTGGTCACGACGACCGGTGAGAATTTTGTGCGGATAGGCCTGATGTCCAACATCCCAGACCAGTTTGTCTTCGGGCGTATTAAACACATAATGCAGCGCGATGGTGAGTTCCACCACGCCCAGCCCGGCACCCAGATGACCGCCGGTCTGTCCCACCGCATACAACAGAAATACTCGAAGTTCTTCGGCTAGCCGGGGTAGTTGATCCAGTCGCAGCTGTTTAAGATCTGCCGGATTATTAATCTGATCCAGCAGGGGTGTTTCTGGCCGGACTACAGGTATTTCATTAAGCATGCGTGTATTTCAACTCCAGCAGCAGCAAGTTTCAACTGTTTCTGCTATTTACCTGCTATTAAGGTTCGGATATCGGGGCCAGTATTGGCGGTTAGCCGGGTGAGCAGCTGCCCAATCATCAATTAGTGCAGCCTCTTCACCACATAGGAGGCCAGTTCTCTGAGCGGATCGGCTTGTCCGGAAAACCCATTTAATGCCTCGATTGCCGCATCTGCCAGCGCGGTGGCTTTGCTTCGAGCCCCATCCAGACCCAGCAAGGATACATAGGTAGGCTTATTCTGCGCGCGATCAGATCCCTGCGGCTTGCCCAGGGTGTGGGTGTCGCTGGTTTCATCCAGAATGTCATCTTGCACCTGAAAAGCCAGCCCGATATGAGTCGCGTATTGATCCAGCGCGGCCAATTGCGCGTCGCTGACTTGTGCATGACTCATGCCCCCAAGTAATACCGAGCACTTAATCAGCGCGCCGGTTTTTAGCTGATGCATCTGCTCCATCTGCGCCAGAGAGAGTTCGACTCCCACCGCCTCATTGTCGAGGCTCTGACCTCCAACCATCCCGTTCGCACCCGTCGCCTGGCTGAGCAATAGCACCATGCGCAAGCGCATCGGGTGACTCAGGGATTGCGGCTCGGCACTCAATATTTGAAAGGCAAGCGATTGCAGCGCATCGCCTGCCAGAATTGCAGTCGCCTCATTGAATGCCTTGTGCACAGTAGGCCGGCCGCGTCGCAGGTCGTCATCGTCCATGGCGGGCAAATCATCATGGGCCAAAGAGTAACTGTGAATTAGCTCGACCGCGGCCGCGGCAGAGTCAGCCGCTTCCAATTCCCCGCCGACGGCCTGTATGCTGCCATACACCAGCACCGGTCGAATGCGCTTCCCACCGCCGAGACAGGCATATTCCATGGCGTCCCTCAAGCTCTGGCTGGGGCAATTAAGGCGTAGATGCTGAGCGAGATTATCGTTCACCCGCTGCTGGCATTGTTTGAGGAAGCTATCCAGCAATTGGGATTTTTCGGCGCTCATAATGTTGGCTTAGTCTTCTACAGCTTCGATATCGAGTTCTTCAGTATCGCCATTTTCGTTGATTAGAATTTGTACTTTCTGCTCTGCTTTTTTCAGCGCAGTCTGACATTCGCGAGTGAGCTTGATGCCTTTTTCAAAAGCCTGCAGTGACTCTTCGAGGCTTAATTCACCTTCTTCCATCGCCGTTACCAATTCTTCCAGGCTTTCCAGCGCTTTTTCGAAATCGAAGGTTGTGGGCTTTTGCTTGCTCATATTCAGGTTTCTCTTTGCTTTGTTTTTCCTGTCGGGACTGGTGGGTCGAGGCCCACACTTCTCATCCAGCGCTTTTGCTCTGCCGATCAGCGAGTCCAGATTATACGCCAAGTCATCACGAATTCACGGCAAATCAGGGACAATTTCGCTTGTCCGCCCGATCTATGGGTGCCGCTACTGGAATAAGCCGTGCTGGACACTATCCGCCCGGAAGCGTTACAGGCTAGAATTGCTCCCGGCGTCGAAGTGAACAAGAGAGCCTTCTTCTGGGGATCAGCATGTCTTTAGTGCCTAATTCAGCAAGGTCTTCCCTCCTCTATAAGTGCGCGCTGGCGCTGGCAATCCTGTTGCTCTCGGCAAGCTTGTTCGCCTATTTTTCCCCCAGTGTTGGAGCGCAGGAACAAGCGCTACAAACTGCTCAAAGCTTTGGCTTGATTCGAACCCTGGGGCCCGTTGACTATGTTGAAGTCAATACCCCCAACGCTAATGGCACTCCCAAACAGTTAATGGTCTTTGTGCATGGGACTCCTGGCTCTTTAACCGCGTTTTCGCGTTATTTGAATGATCCGATCATGCGGGAAAATTTTCATATGATTTCGGTTACGCGCCCCGGCTGGAAAAACGACGCTGATGCCAAACTGCCTTCTCTGACAGATCAGGCGGTCGCGCTGGAGCCTTTCCTGCGCATGGATAATTCGGGTAAGGGGACGATATTGATGGCTCATTCCTACGGCGGTCCGGTAATCGCCAGAATGGCGATGGATTATTCAGATCGGGTCGCCGGGCTTGTCTTCGTGGCGACCACGGGCGACCCGGAATTAAGCGGCCCGCGCTGGTATAACCGCGTTGCCGTGATACTGCCCAAATTCGTGCTCGGCGCCAGTTTGAAGGGAGCCAATGCTGAAATCATGCCCTTAAAAGCACAGCTGCAAGCGATGCTGCCGCGCTGGCAGGACCTCACGATGCCGGCATTGATCGTACAAGGGGGTAGTGATTCCCTGGTTAATCCGGGTAATGCCCTGTTCCTGCAACGTATGTTGGTGAATTCCGATGTCAGCTATCTGTATCGCGAAGGACAGGGACACTTCGTTCTGTGGGAGGAGGCGGAGCTGATTCGCAATACCCTGGTACAGAAATTCCGGGTTGGGGAAGCCAGAATCGAAGAAGTACTAACAGATTGAATTGATAGTGAACATCGGGGAATAAACAGAAAGAATCCGGCATTCATTCAGCCTTTTATACCAGCGACCAGATCGCAACAGGAACAGTTGACCCTGCGCCGATAGCCAATTACTCTACGCCTGCGCTTAATTCATCTATTCACTCAGGCAGTTCGAGGCGAGGCATGTTCGAAGAGGAAACGGGCAAATCCTATATCCCACAGGACTGGCGCATACTGTTTGGACTGACTCTTACCCTTTTGTGGTTCTTCTTCCTGTTTATCTATATTGCCCGCAATGTGGGCTGGGGCCTATTTCTCGATTTACCGATTGAGCAGATGGGCGCATTCCTCGAGGGGGCATTCGCCTTCCTGGCGTTTCTCTGGTTGGTCATTGGATTGTTTATCCAGCAATCGACACTGGCGGAAAACAATGAGGAACTACGGCGTAATAATATCCACTCCGAAAAGCAGACTCAGGCCATCGCCGCCACCGAGATGAATGCGCGGCAGGAAACCTTCTTCAAGATCGCCGAGAGTACCCGGCGGCAATTGGGTTCAATCTCGGGCTTGTTGTTTATTTCCAGTCAGGGCCCGGTTGGCAATAAAAGCTATACCTCAGAAGAAATGGCTGAAGTATGGAAACAATTTGCCGGTGGAGATGCCGAGGTGTTTTCTCGCCTGTTTTTGACCATGATCGGTGCTGCACCGACTGACTTCTTGGAGCTGTTTTACAGCACCGAGATTAGGCGTCGGCATACGGAAAATTTTCTGGTGAGCTACGATCGCCTGATAGAGCTGGCCAAGGGTTGTGATATCGACAATATTATTACCGATAGTCTCATTTATTCTGCTCACGGCTTGCTGAATACAAGAATGCGAGAGCTGCATCCTGCTATTAAATTTAAGCCTATTATTGGCTCCAATTCGGCCGCGTATTTAGAGCGTCTTATTAGCGCACAAGCCGAAACTGAATAATCGGTTTCGGTCATTAATCGTTTGTCATTAGTTAACCGGGGGAAGGAAGATGGAATTAGTAGCAATAGTAATAGTGCTGGCATTGATCGAGTATTTTGTGTTCGCGGGTTTGGTGGGTCGTGCGCGGGTCAAGTACGAAATTCTGGCGCCAGCCATTAGCGGTCATCCGGTATTCGAACGTTACTATCGCGTGCATCAAAACACGCTTGAGCAGTTGATGATGTTCATTCCCGCGATACTCATCTATGGCTATTATGGAAATCCAACTTATGCGGCGGGCCTCGGTGTGGTCTATCTGCTTGGAAGAATTGTGTATTTGCGCGCCTATGTTGCCGATCCGGCCAAGAGAGGTGCGGGCTTTGGTCTCAGTTTTTTGCCTACGGCGTTCATGCTTGTGGCGGGCTTGATAGCCGCTGTGATGAACCTGCTCTGATCTGACGATTTTAAACTTGATTCTCATCGCTTCAATAGCTAAGCCAATTGTGACTTGTCATGGCTTTCTGGTCGTACAGATTCCCTGTCGCGTCTCATCTGCTTTCGTCTTCGCCGCCGGGGTATTCTCGGCTCGTGATTGGAGAACGCTATGATCGATAAACAGGCCGATAAACAGACAGCCATTGTCAGTGGGGATGAAGTGTTCACCCACTCAGCAGGTAGGCGCCTGGCCTTGTACGCCGCGTATGCCATCGCCGGGTTAGTGGCATTCATCTATGTTCTTAATCTGGCGATTGGCGGTACGGGTAGCACCGGTTCGACCGGCGCAATCGATGTGGAAAATAATAGTATCACTATCGCTCTACGGCAGGAGCCGCCGGAACTGGATGCAGGACGTGCCACAGATGCGATTAGTCATATAGTGCTCGCGCATGTAATGGAAGGACTAATCGCCTACGATATCGACGACAATCTCACGCCGGGTGTCGCCGAGCGCTGGGAGATCAGGGAAGACGGGGCAACTTTCTGGCTACGGGAAGATTCTCTCTGGAATGATGGTGTGCCCGTTACCGCAGCTGATTTTGTGTTTGCCTGGCGGCGGGTAGTCGATCCGGCTTCCGCTTCACAATATTCTTTTATCATGTTTCCAGTTAAAAATGCCGAGGCGATAACTAACGGAGAGCTGCCGCCGGAAACCCTCGGTGTGCGTGCGATCAGTGACCGAATCCTGGAAGTCGATTTTGAGCAGCCGACACCCTATTTCGAAAAGCTGGCAGCTTTTCTTACCTACTATCCAATGCGGCAGGATTTCTTCGAAAGTACCAATGGCCGCTATGGCGCCGATCCGGATATGATGCTGTATAACGGGCCTTATACGGTAACCGAGTGGGTGCACGGATCGACCATGCGTTGGGTAAAGAATCCACTGTACTGGAATGATGAGAAAGGGTTTCTCGATGAGATTCACACGGCCTATATAACGGAAGACGTGAATGCCAAGTTGAATTTGTTCAAGGATGGGCAGATTGTCGACACCCATTTAATGTCGCCGATGTTGCCCGAAGCCATGGAGAAGAGATGGCAGATCGATCGCTCCATGGATGGGACGGTATTTTTTCTGGAATTTAATCATCGTCAGGAACGGGTCACCCGCAACAGGAATTTCCGCCGTGCCATGCAATTGGCACAGGACCCGGCAGAACTTGTCTACAAGGCGCTCAAGGAACCCAGTTATCTGCCAGCCGTGAGCTTATTCCCGGCCTGGCTGAAAGGGGTGTCTGCATCATTTCTGGAAGAGTACCCGCCGGTTAAGCACCAGATGAATCTGGTCAGGGCGCGAGAGCATTTGGAGCTCGCCAGACAGGAGTTAGGAATCGAGGAATTCCCGCCTCTGATGCTGCTTACAGATAGCAGCCCCATTGGTATGTTATCGGCAGAGTACTACCAACAACTGTTTCTGAAGAACCTCGGTCTGGAGGTTCGCATCGATCCGCAAATATTCAAGCAGCGCCTGGAGAAGATGCGCCAGGGCGAATTTGATTTGGTGATGGGTGGTTGGGGACCTGACTACAATGACGTGCTGACTTTCGGTGACTTGTTTTCTTCCTGGAACCTGCAGAATAGAGGTAGATACAAGAGCGATGAGATGGATTCCTGGGTAAGAATCGCCCAATCAGAACTGGATCCCAGGAAACGGATGGACGCCTTCGGAGAAATCCAACGCCTGTTATATGAAGACGTGGTGATCTTGCCCCAGTATGAGCGAGGTTTTTCTTTTGTTGTCGATCCCCGGTTGAAAGACTTTAAGCGCCGTTCCGTAGGGCCCGAGGTTGACTATAACTATGCCTATATCGATGGGACTAAAAATTCTAAATGACTAACAAGGTAGAAACAGTGAATCGCGCAGTTAGCAGAATAGTAAGCGGAATAGCAGAGAGAGTAGTCTAGAATATGTGGTCTTACTTACTGAAGCGATTGCTGCAAGGCATTCTAACTGTCTGGTTTATCGCCACCGCAACTTTTTTCGCCATGCATAATGTGCCAGGTGACCCTCTGAGCGACGAGCGAGTCATGACCGCTGCGATTCGAGCCAATCTCGAAGCCAAGTACGGTCTCGATCAACCGTTAATGACTCAATATCTGATTTACTTGCGGAATATTTCCCGAGGCGATTTCGGAATTTCTTTTACCCAGGAAAACCGCGAAGTCAATGACATCATTCGCGAGCATTTTCCGGTTTCTGCGACGCTCGGAATTCTCGCCGTCCTGTTCGCCACCGTAGGTGGAGTGTTGTGGGGTGCACTAACCGCGCTGTATCGTAATCGACTGCCGGATGTGCTGATCATGTTTCTGGTGATTCTGGGAATTTCGGTTCCCAGCTTCGTGGTCGCGGCGCTGAGCCAGCTGAGCCTGGTGAATCTTAACGACTTTTTTGGCCGTACTATCCTGCCGGTAGCGGGTTGGGGGACAGTCAGTCATATGCTGGTGCCAGCGATGGTGTTGGGGCTGGGTACTATGGCGTATTTAACCCGCCTGATGCGCTCTTCGATGTTGGAGATTGTCAGTTCTGACTATGTGCGTACAGCCAAGTCCAAGGGCCTGCCGCCGGAGCGAATTTTTACCCGTCATCAGCTGCGTAATGCGATCCTGCCCGTGGTTACGGTACTCGGGCCTTCGATCGCGGCAATTACCACCGGTGGCTTCGTGGTTGAACTGGTGTTTGCGATACCGGGACTCGGCAGGTATTTCGTCGAAGCCGTACAGCAACTGGATTACACCGTTATCATGGGAACTACAGTGTTCTATGGCGCGTTCCTGGTGTTCATGGTGATCCTGGTGGATGTGCTGTATGTCTTCATCGATCCAAGGGTGGAACTCAACTAGTGTCTGATTATACTGCCAGTGATTTTCTGCCCCTGTCCAGACAAGAACACAAGCAATCCCTGTCCAGGCCATCCCTGTCTTATTGGCAGGATGCCTGGATTAGGCTGAAGTCCAACAGACGGGCTCTGGCTTCCTTGTATATTATTCTCGGGTTGTTATTTTTTACTCTGGCAGGGCCGTTGATCTGGCGCGCCGATCCTGCGTCTCAAGACCTGGATCAAGTGGGTCGGCCACCTGGCGCTGACCGGAGCGCCATCCTCGTTGCCGACTATGCGCCCTTCAATAGCGGCCCCAATAACGCTACGAGTTTGCATCTGCTTGAGCCTGCCACGACTCAGGCGGTCAGGTTGCAATGGCAGGCCCTGGAGGGGGCTAACGGACATCGCGTGTATCGAAATATTTTCCCCGTTGGCGTCGAGAAAGCCTATGGCATTCCGCTGGCGGAATTCCTGACTAACGATGTTGATTCCTTTGAGGATCGACTGGATATGAAGGCCGTGACTTATTATTACTCGCTGGTGGCGCTCGGACCTCACGGAGAGTTACTGGATGGCGCCGAGACGATCGAAGTCGATGTACAGCGAGTGACCACACTGTTTGAGGCAATCGATCGCGGTCTGATTAGCGCGGACAGTGACCTGGCAATAGGCGATGAGATTTCGCTGACCTGGCATCCCCTGGGCACCGACTACCTGGGCCGGGATATGTTGGCACGGCTGATGGCCGGTGCCAGAGTTTCCCTGTTTATCGGCATCGGCGCGCCCTTGCTGTTTGTCTTGTTCGGAGTGTTTTTCGGCAGTGTAGCCGGCTTCATTGGCGGCAAGACCGATCAGTTCATGATGCGTTTTGCCGACTTCGTGGTGGCCCTGCCTTTTCTGCTTTTTATGATTCTGTTTAAAATTACATTTGGCATCGGGCCTGGCGAGAGCGGGGTGTTTCCTATGCTGGTGGCGCTGGTGTTGTTGATGTGGCCGGCTACCGCGCGCCTGGTGCGGGGACAAATATTGCAGATACGGGAACAGGGCTATATTCATGCGGCACAATTATTAGGCGCCAAGACACCCTATTTAATTTTGCGCCATATGATTCCCAATACCCTGGGTGTGGTGTTGGTGACCATTACCTTCGCCATACCCAGTGCGATCTTCACCGAAGCCTTTCTTTCCTTTATTGGCATGGGTGTGGCACCGCCCACGCCCTCCTGGGGTTCGATGTCGAATGAAGGCATAAAGTCCATGCTAATGACTCCCCATGAACTGATTCTACCGGCCCTGTTTATCAGCATCACCGTGCTTGCCTTTAATTTATTGGGTGACGGCCTGCGGGATTCACTGGATGCAAGAATGAGGAATCAGGATTGAGCGCGGCCGTGGCAGATACAAAGAATGCATCGACACTGCTAGAGGTGGAGAATCTCGCCGTTGAATTCGATACCTATGGAGGAACGGTTCAGGCCGTTCGCGGAGTGAATTTCACCGTGCAGGCGGGTAAGACACTGGCCATCGTGGGCGAGTCTGGTTGCGGTAAATCAGTCACGGTACAGAGCATGATGGGTTTGATTCCCATGCCACCGGGACGCATTACGGCTGGCTCGGCGAGGCTTCGTGGACAGGAAATACTGGGGCGAACACTTGTCGATGGCAGAGAAATACGCGGCTCCCAGATTGGAATGATATTTCAGGACCCGATGACCTCGCTCAATCCGACCATGACTATCGGTAAGCAAATCGCCGAACCGCTGCAAGTGCATCGCGGCTACAGTGCTAAAAAAGCCTTCGCGAGAGCGATCGAGTTACTGGAGATGAGCAAGATTCCGGAAGCGGCCAAGCGGGCCAGTCAATACCCCTTCGAATTTTCAGGCGGCATGTTGCAACGGGCGATGATCGCCATGGCCATCTCCTGTAAACCTTCAATTCTCATCGCCGATGAGCCGACCACGGCGTTGGATGTGACTATTCAGGCGCAGATTCTGGACCTGTTGCAGGATCTGCAAAAAGAAACTGGCATGGCCATAGTCCTCATCACTCATGATCTTGGGGTGGTCGCCCGCATGGCCGATGAAGTTGCGGTGATGTACGCCGGGAAAATAGTGGAGCATGGCAGTGTCGACGACGTGTTCTATCGATCGGCCCATCCTTACACCCTGGGTTTAAAGCTGGCGATGCCGAATAACGACCCTTCGCGGCAACACACGCTGCAGCCAATTGAAGGCAGCCCTCCCGATTTATTTTCTCCGCCGCTTGGCTGTGGATATTGTGCGCGCTGTCCCTATGCCATGCAATTATGTTGCAGCAAGCATCCTCAGGAGTTTGTCATGAGTGGCGCCCACTACAGTCGTTGTTGGTTGCATCATGCCGCTGCCTTAAGCAAGCCAGAGGAGTTGTATTTTTCTGCGACTCAGGGTGATCAATAGCTATGGCTGATTTATTGGAAGTAAATGAACTGACGCGTTTTTTCGATATGGGTAACGGCGAGCTTTGTCACGCTGTTGACAAAATTAGCCTCTCGATTGCCGAGAAGGAGATCGTTGGACTAGTAGGCGAGAGCGGCTCCGGAAAATCGACCTTCGGCAAGACAGTGCTGGGATTGCATAGCAAGACTTCGGGCACGGTAAAATTTCGTGGCGAGACTCTACCACAGCAATATCGCCCCGCGGATTTCCAGCGCCTGGCTGGCAAGATGCAGATGATTTTTCAAGACCCCTATTCCTCATTGAACCCGCGTATGACAGTCGGCGAAATCGTCGCGGAAGGCATACGTTTGCATCCGCAGCTGAACTCGGCCGGAATCAAGGAGCGGGTTGCTGAATGGTTGGTAAAGGTTGGTTTGCAGGCAGATCATATGTCTCGGTATCCACACGAGTTCTCCGGTGGTCAGCGACAACGCATCGGCATCGCGCGGGCCTTGATACTGGCGCCTGAATTTGTGGTCTGCGACGAACCCATATCGGCACTGGATGTTTCGGTGCAGGCCCAGGTGGTTAACCTGTTAGGCGAACTAAAAGAGTCTATGGGTTTGACATTGTTGTTTATCGCCCATGACCTGTCCATGGTGCGTTATGTCAGCGATCGCATGGCGGTAATGTATCTTGGTTCTCTGGTAGAGATTGGCAAGGCAGACGAATTATATTTCGACCCCAAGCATCCCTATACCGAAGTACTTATTGGCTCCAACCCTGAGCCTGATCCCGAATTCGAACGCAGCCGTCCCTCCACCGCCATTCGAGGTGAGATACCGTCGCCGGTTAATGTGCCTGCCGGTTGTCGCTTCGCCAGCCGCTGCGAAAAAGTGATGGATGTTTGTCGGCAAGTGACACCGCCGTTATTGCAGTTGAAGGATTTGGATAGGCAAGTGGCCTGTCATCTTTATCGCTAGGGCTCGTCAACTCAAAGCTTGATCATGCTTTAAGAAATCTCTGGCATTATCAGTAGATGGGATATTCCGTTCGGTTTTAAAATCGAGTAGCCTATAAAATAAAACACAGCCTAACTACAATTCGATTCTCGGGCGGCTGGCTAATCAGTTGGAAGCCGCAGGTTCAGCTATTTTTGAAAAGGGCAATTAGCCGCCCAGTATTAATCCCTGTTTTCCAGTTCGAGTACCATTTTTGTGAGCGTGCGAAAATCGGTTTTACCGCTGCCCATGCGCGGAAATTCTGCTATCAGTACATACTGCTTGGGCAACGCCAGATTCGGTAATTCATTCGACATGCGTTTGCTGACCTCCGCTTGGTCGATTTCACTATTGGTGACCGCTATGATTCTGGCGCCGCGTTTTGCGTCGGGCAATTCAACGGCGCAACACTCTATATCTTCCGGCGTAAGATCGTTCAGTGTTTCTTCAACCATCACTAGCGATACCATCTCGCCGCCAATTTTCACGAATCTTTTCAGTCGACCCTTGTGCCAGAGAAAACCATCCTCATCCAGATAGCCGAGATCACCCGTGTCATACCAGCCTGATTTGAGGCGCATCGATGTTTCTTCCACGTTGTTAAGATACCCCCGCATTACGCCGTCACCTTTGACCAGAATCTTGCCAGTCTCGCCGGTCGCGCATTCTTCGCCGGTTTCATAATTTTCGATCTTTACCTGGGTGCCAGGGATCGGAATGCCGATGCTGCCAGGTTTGTTATTGTCACGCGGGTTCGCTGAGATGACCGGGGAGGTCTCGGTAGTTCCGTAGCCCTCAAAAATTTCGATGCCGTGTTTTTCACGGTACAGGGTGCGTAATCGCTCGGGGCATTTATCGGCGCCTGAAACGGCGAGCTTGATACTGGCGAAATCACCCGGGCTGGATTGCTTGACATAGCCTTCCAAAAATAAAGGCGTGCCCACCAACAGCTCCGGTTTATCTTCCCTAATAATTTTAGCGATGGTTTTAAAGTCCAATGGATTGGCGTAAGTGATCGATGTCATACCCAGGCACAAGGGAGTCCAAAGATTTATGGTTAAACCAAAAACATGAAAGTAGGGAAGTACGGCCAATAAATTGTCCATCGCATAAATGTCCATCATCTCGGAGAAGGAATCGATGTTGGACAAAATATTTTTCTGGGTTAGTTGTACGGCTTTGGGTTCTTTCTCACTGCCGCTGGTAAACAGAATCACGGCGGCACGTTCAAGGTCATGGGAACCACATATTTTTTTCAGTAGCGTGGAGGGCAGTTTCGATTTAATAAAGGCGAGGGCTTTTTCCAGTGCCGTTACGCTGGCCAGAATGTCCTCAATAAACAGCATTCCGGGCAATTCCTTGCAGCCAGTTTTTTCCAGCAGCACCCGGGTGGTAATAATGACCCGAAAATCGCACTGTTGCCGGGCATAGTTACAATTCTTCTCGGCGCCCGTGGAGTAGTTAATCATTACCGGGGTCAGGCCGGCGATAATCGCGCCAGTAATGGAGAGCGCGGCACCCGAGGAAGTCGGCAGCATAATCCCGATTCGACCACGTTCCAGTTTCTTGAAACGTCTGGCCAGTAGCAGGGAGGCCAGCAGCGCCCTGGAATAGGTGACATCGCGACCGGTTGAACGATCGATAAAGGCCATCTTGTCCGGGTGCTTCCGGGCGGAGTCAATAAAGCGATGTTGTAGCATTCAGGCATCTTATATCAGAACTATTTTTTGCACTACTTCTAGAGCTGTTTCTATAGCCATTTCTACTACTACTTCTAGAGGGCACGGAGCCTTGCGGCCAGCGATGTTAGCGTGAACAAATAGAGCTGAAGTCGAACGTTTGGATTTGTGTTTAATCGCAGGGCTCGGAGATATTTGCGTTTACATCGATTAGTAGTCTTCATGGCAATCTCTTCCAGAAAGTTATACAAACGGACGAGTGCAACCACGCGGCCCTTTTTTCCTGTTAAAAATGGCTGACTTCATCTGTGTTATTCTTCGTCTTCCGGATTTCTATTAATCATTATCATTAATCCACTCAAGTGATATTAAAAGGATGTTGCTAGTGACAGTCGTCGGAAGTTCTAAAATAGCTTTAATCACCGGTTCCAGCCGGGGTATTGGCGCCGCTACTGCGCTGAAGCTCGCGGCAATGGGCTATGGGATCTGCGTTAATTATCGCCGCGACGCCGAAGCGGCTCATGCGGTCGTTGCTGAAGCAAAGAAAAAGGGTGTTTCCGCCATTGCTGTACGTGCGGACATCTCGATTGAGGATGAAGTGGTGAAACTGTTTACGCAAGTGGATAGTAAATTGGGTAAGCTTACGCATCTAGTGAACAATGCCGGCATACTTTTTTCTCAGTCCAGGTTAGTTGATTTGAGCGTCGATAGAATTAACAAAATATTCGCCACCAATGTCATAGGTACAATGCTTTGCTGCCGCGAGGCAATTAAACGAATGTCGACTCAAGCCGGTGGCGTGGGCGGAGTGATTGTTAATGTCTCTTCAGTGGCGGCCAGACTCGGGGCTCCTAATGAATACATCGACTATGCTATGTCAAAGGGGGCGATCGACACACTCACAAAAGGATTGGCCATTGAGGTAGCGGAAGAAGGAATTCGCGTTAATGCTGTTAGCCCAGGCGTTATTTATACCGAAATGCACGCCGATGGTGGTGAGCCGGATCGAGTGGACAGGGTAAAGCAATTTGTCCCTTTGAAGCGAGGCGGAAAGGTGGAAGAAGTTGCTGAAGCAATCTGTTTTTTGCTTTCGGAGAAATCTTCCTACAGTACTGGTGTGATACTCGATGTCGCTGGAGGGCGGTAGCTGCGTCACCGAGCAAGAGGTTGTCAAAATCTCGATGCAGTTAATGTAAATATCAATCCTCTCGATCAATTTCTTGCAAAGAGGGGTCGCGTCGATTTTTTTTAGCAGAATCGGGAGAAAAATGCCTGTAGGCTTGCACACAAGAGCAAGCATCACTAAACTCGCCGTTCACTGGAAACCCAGTCCTTAGCTCCTGGACCCGCACCATGCTCAAGCATATCAACACGATCTGGTTTGTAATTGTCGCTATCATCCTGAGTTTGATACTGATATTTCCAGAGTGGTTGACTCGTGAATCCATTTCAGCCTTCCTCAGTCAAATGGGAACCCTGGCGCTTGTAGTCTACTTACTCGTATCCTTGTCCCGTTCCCTGTTGCTGATTCCCTGCACGCCCTTTGTGCTGGCCGGTGCCATTTCCTTTCCGCAGTGGCCGCTTGCGGTTTTCGTGATCTCTATGGCCGGGATAGTGGTCGGGGCCTTGCTGGTATACAGTTTTCCCGCTCTTGGTAGCTACGATGAATTGCTGGAGAAGAAGTACCCGGCGAAGATCTCTGCCTTGAAGGGGAAAATGCACAGTAAGTATGCCTTTTGGTTTGTCGCCGGATGGGCATTTTTCCCCTTAGTACCCACCGATGCAATTTGTTATGTAGCCGGCATGGCAAAGTTGTCCTTCAAAAAAATGGTAACGGCGGTTGTTCTGGGTGAGATTCCCTGGGTGGTAAGCTTTGTATTTCTCGGAGCTGAAATTGGTGAGTGGCTTAGAATATGAATGCGCAATTTAGATTTAGCGATTCGATTAGTTTAATAAGGAACATAAGAACCTCTGGAACAATTACGCCTAGCTCCAAGCGATTAATAAGAAAATTGCTCGGGCCAATAGATTTTAAGGAGGCTAGATATATCGTTGAATTGGGGCCGGGTAATGGTTGCGTGACCCGCGCTTTGCTCAAGCGTATGCATCCTGAATGCCGGCTTATCTGTTTTGAACTGAATAGCGATTTCATTTTGCAACTAAACTCGCTCAATGATCCGCGCTTACATATTCACAATGTCTGTGCTTCTTCTATTAGAGAAGTGCTCGATCAATTAGACATTATTGAGGTCGATCATATAGTCTCGAGTTTGCCGTTGGCGCTAATCGATGATGATGTGGTGGTGAACATTCTCGCCAGCGTTAAGGCTAATCTGCGTGTCGGCGGCCGCTTTCTGCAATATCAATACAGCCTGAAAAATTATTCAGATTTAATACCGATGTTCAGGCACGTGAAATTGAAATTCACTCTGAGAAATATGCCCCCGGCATTCGTCTATGAATGCATTAAGTAGAGGCTCTGCATAAAGGGCTGGCATAGCAACTATGTCAGCCCTTTTTCTTAGGGGAGTTTAAAAGCGACGAGTTCGGGGCTGTAAAGACGATCTCCAATCGCCACTACTACATACTGTTTGCCATCGTGCAGGTAACTGATCGGGGGGCCAGATGTCCCTGCTTCCAGCTCGGTTTCCCAAACAATTTCACCTGACTCCTTGTTATAGGCACGAAACATAGGGCCACCGCTATTTGTCGCTATCTGCACCGGCATATCGGCTGGAATTCTTCCGCCGGGGCGTTGATTGGTTAGTCCCTCGCCGAGGAAAAGCAATGACTTGGTCAATAGCGGAGAGGGACGGCCTGGTACTCCCAGTTTGCCCAAATTCAAGTCTACCAGGTCAGGGTGGTCACGTGGACCATCCCCATTGGGAACCATCCACACATGCTCACCGGTGTTCATGTCGATGACAGTGACACGGCCATAGGGAGGTTTGAATAGAGGCAGACCCCGTGGTCCTGCGACCCAGCGTCGGCCACCTTTGACATACCTCAGATTGGTGATCTCGGGATCGCCGGGAAGGAGGTCGGCGACAAACGGGGAGGTAATCGACGGAATATAGAGGTAGCCAGTTTCCGGGTCGAAGGCGGCCCCCTGCACATCGCCGCCCCCTTGCGAGCCAGGCAGCTGGATAGTGCCCTGGGTGCCATTCGGGTCATCGCTTTTAATCGAAGGGGGAGTAAACAGCGGCCCTGTCACAAAGTGACTCACTATCTCCAGAGCTTCGGCGCGTAATTCCGGCGTGAAATCAATCAGATTATCAATCGTTGCTCCCTGACGATCAAACGCGGCAGGTTTGGTCGGGAATGGCTGGGTAGGCGAGGTTACTTCACCTGGTACATCGGATTGCGCTACCGGTCTTTCTTCGATTTCCCAGATCGGCTCGCCGGTCTCACGATTAAAAACAAAGGCAAACGCCTGCTTGGTTATCTGGGTGACGGCCTTAACCACTTCGCCATCGACAGTGATGTCCATCAGAATCGGCGCGGCCGGTGGATCGTAATCCCACAGGCCATGATGCACCATTTGGTAATGCCAGACACGATCGCCTGTCTCGGCATCGACCGCTACCAGGCTTTGACTGAATAGATTGTCGCCGATGCGGTGACCGCCATACATATCGTTGGTTGAAGAGGTGATGGGCATGTACACCAGGCCAAGCTCTTCATCGGCACTGAACAAGGACCAGACCGGTGCATGACCGGTAAACGCCCAGGAGCGATCCTGCCAGGTGGCGGTGCCAAATTGCCCTTCTTGGGGAATGGTATTGTAGGTCCAGCGCAGCTCACCGGTGCGCACATCGAAGGCGTGCACATCACCGCGGAAGGCTTCCTTGTTGGAGAAGGTGTCGGCCATCGATTGCCCAATTACCACCACATCGCGGACCACCATCGGCACGCCGCCCCAACGAAACAATTCGGAACCTGTCGGCATCAGCTGCAGGTCGGCGCGGCCGTCGACACCAAAGCTGGAAATCGGCTGTCCATTGTCGGCATTGAGTGCGTACAGGAAAGTGCCGCGCTGAATCAGAATGCGTCGATCGTCTCCTTCGCTCCAGTAGGCAACGCCGCGCGTTCCTGCACCAGGTAAGCCTTCGACACCGCCAACGGGTTCCTGTACCCAGATTGTTTCGCCGGTACCGGGATTAAATGCTTCAACCAGACCAACCCCGTTAGGAACAAAAGCCATGCCATTGCGCACAATCGGCGCCGAACTCCAGGTCGATGAATAGCGCTGCTGTGGATTCATCTCGGTGAAGTGCGGATCCAGTGCGGGCCTGCGCCAGGCGATCTCCAGACCAGCCACATTGCTGGCGTTAATCTGATCGAGACCGGTGTATTTAGTATTGCCTGTATCGGCGCCATAGGCGCCCCACTCACCTTCTTGCGCAGCTTGAGTCGATGCACCTGCCACGTGATCTGCTTGCTGCTCGGCGGCTTGTTCCTCCTGCGCCGGGGCTTCTTGTTGCGGTCCACAAGCCACCAATAGGCTGGCAATGCCAAGCATTACAGCGGTTCTGAGGAAACGAAAAGGCATGAGTATTATTGTCGGCGAGGCCATATTAGGTACCTTATTATGGGAAATTTCATGGTTGACTCGATTCTAACCAATTACAGCGCGTTTAAGTAAACAATAACGTAAACAATAGCGTAAACAATCAAGTAAACAAATCCCTGTAGTGGAACCCTCAAGCCCTTGCGCGGAGGTCCGGTTTGCTGCCAGCACCGCCTGACGACAGTGCAAGCCCGGATACGGCCAGATTTTGCCAGATATTGAAAACTGGCGCAGATGGGCTTAGTCTTCATGTAGCGTCAGCAGCGACCCCAGGCGCCGTTTTTAGAAATGGATTGAATACAAAGCAAGCAGCGTCATTAGAAAGCGTAAATTATCTAATTTCGGTGATGTCCTGGTAGCTGGATTAATTATTCATTTATGCAGATAGAGCTAAACCGAGATGAAAATATTTAGTAAGCGCCCATCCTTCCATGGCTATTCATCCGGCAGTATTGTGAGCTGGTACTATGACCGCGCCTGGAACACCATGAATGGTGCCAAGCGGGCAATCGTTGCCAGAGCCGTCGACTTGTATACGGCGGAAATCTCGGAGGCGCACCGAACTGTTAAATTCAATCTTCCTGACGATCCCGATGACGGCGACGAATTCCTCGAATGCAATAAAAAGAACATTAAGGTTATCGATGACTTCTTTGCCGATAATGCCGTTCGCTCGAAACATTTTCGGGACAATCTCGAGATATTTGTAGCCCGTGCGATTGATGAAATTTTCGATGCCGGTATTTGTGAAATATTAAAACAAAAACTGTTTCCGGAAGAAATCATTCCTCACACCGAAGATCAGCTCGATGAGTTGCTGGTTGAAACCAATTCCAGTTACACCGAAGCAGTTAATGAGTGTGTGCGAATATTTCGTAATGGCTTGACGGATGATAGCGAAGAGGAACTGGAAATTCTGGAGAGCAAATTACTTTCGGCGCGGGAAATGCTGGATAAAAATGTCGGTGCGATTGAGCATGAGTTGACGCGCCGCAAGACTAAAAATTAAATTCGGTTCAAACAAAAAACAAAAAACAAAAAACAAAAAACAAAAAACAAAAACGAAATAAAAAGTACAAAAAACGAAATAAAAAGTACAAAA